>NZ_VPCP01000141.1:0-3555 GCF_013418145.1 Acinetobacter sp. YH12201
TTTTCCATAACGCTCACGACCGGGACTTTTGATCCAAGCCGCTTATGGTGGTTTGCTACCTGCTCCTGCAAGCCGATAGCGAGGGGCCATACCCTCATCTCTTACGCCGCTTGCTGCGGCACACTAATATCTGTCACCCATATTTGGTTGGGATAAGTTGGATTAAATTGGCGGTCTAAAGTGTTTGCGGCAACGATAGCTGGATTACCAGCGTGAGCTCTAGGTTTACGATAGCCACGCTGTGATTTGAGACCATTCGCCTTCATGAGCCGATGTACGTAAGCGTCCGCTGAATCCCATACCAATTTTTAATTCGATTTAGGTTTCCAGCAGTGTGGCAGTAACTCTTCAATCTGGGTCACTTTATGTGTCGGCAGCCTTTTCAGCACATCACTTAAATAGGCATACGGATCCAGCCCATTCAGCTTTGCTGACTGGATTAACGTCATGATGTTTGCCGCTCGCTGACCACTGCGCAGCGAACCTGCAAACAGCCAGTTCTTGCGCCCCAACGCCCAGGGACGCATCTGATTCTCGACCCAATTATTGCAAATCGGTAGATTGCCATCATCCAGATAGCGGCTTAAAGCTGGCCAACGCTTCAGAGTGTAATTGATGGCCTTGGCGGTGGGAGAACTCGATGGCACCGTCAGATGATGTTGGTTGAGCCATTCATATAGTTGTTGCATCACCGGTTGGCTATGCTGTTGTCGGTATTCGCGGCGGTCTTCCGCTGTACCATCCGTCTTTTTCCTGAGTTCTGCTTCTATGGCATACAGTTTCTGAATCAGCACTAATGCCTGTTCAGCGACCTGACTTTTCCCGGTCACATGCAGTTCATGGAATTTACGACGTGCATGGGCCATGCAGCCCACCTCAATGACCTGGCCTGATTTAAAGCGTGCTTTATAACCACTGTAATCATCACAGACCAGATGACCCTGCCAGCCTTTCAGGAACTCTTCAGCATGCTGACCTGAACGACTATCCTGAAAGTCATAGATCACTGCCTGAACTGGATTGTACTGTGTGGTGGCATAGGCCCAGACATAACCTTTCTTCGGTTTTTTCTCATTCTCACCCATCCGCATGATGGTGACCGGTGTTTCATCTGCATGCAGCACCTGCTGTTGCAGTACCACCTCTTTTAAGGCATTGGCCAGAGGTTCCAGTTCCACACCGCAGCGACCTATCTGAGAAGCACTGCTTCGCAAGGGATAACGTTGATCTGGATAAATCAATACCCGCCCGCTGATAGATCAGACGTTGACGGTACAGCGGTAAATGATCGGCATACTTCGATACCAACACATGGCTGAGCAGTTCAGGTGAAGCAATGCCTTTATCAATCACATAGGCGGGCATCGCTTGCTGGGTCAGGGTGTCACACTGATCACAGACCCATTTACCACGCACATGCTGTTCCTTATAGAACTGTGCCGGTCTGAAATGCAGTTTTTCACTGACATCTTCGCCGATACGACGGAGTTGGCAGCCACAACTGCATTGGGTTGATGCAGGTTCATGCTCAATACGGATGGTGTGTAGATGATCTGGCAGCAGTCGACGTTTAGGTTTATTGGTTTTGGCTTTCTGTGTCGCTGCATCGGTTTTATCTGCATTTAATCGTTCTAATTCCAGATCAACAGCAGCAATATCTTCTTCAACCGCTTCATCCCATAGGTGGATTTGTTTTGCGGTGAGATGTTCGTTTTTACTGCCGAATTTGTGCTGTTTAAATAGTGCGAGTTCATGCTCGTATTTTTGATTGAGAATAGAAAGATGTTGAACTTTAGAATCTAATTGCTGATTGGTGACTTCAAGATGTTGAACTCTGGCATCTAATTGCTGGTTTGATTGTGCTAGAGACTGATGCTGCATCGCCAACTGTCTGGTGAATTCCAGCAGTTGTTCATGGGTCAGTTGGCTTAAGTCAGGCAGCGTATTCATGACCGCAGTATGCCTGAGGTCATGAGAAGAATGAAATAGAACGTTTGGAGAATAGCAGAATGGAACAGCCTGGTTTAAAGCATCGTCACCACCTGCTGTCGTCCAATGCGCTGCCAGGGCAAACCTTGGATCAGTGCCTGTAACTGTTCCGGGCTGAGGGCCACGGTTTCACCCTGATGAACCTGCACCCAGTGAAATTTACCTTGTTCCAGCCGCCGGGCACACAGCCAGATACCTAATCCATCATGTACCAGCACTTTCATACGATGGCCACGTTTATTACAGAACAGGTAGGCGCAATGCGGTTTGATGTAGCCAAAGGCTCTCAGCACCTGAGCCATGGCAGTATCCATCCCCGCACGCATGTCCATGGGTTGGGTAGAGAGCCAGATTTCATCGATGCGGATCATGTTGCCAATGCCTTGAGTAATTCTGCCAAGGCGGGCATTTCTGATGCCTGCCATTTTAACTGGATCGCGTTATTGGTATGAGGCACAGTGATGTGCAGTGTGATCATCACATCAATAGGTTGACTGATCGCAGCTGTATAAGGCAAAGCAATAAATGCTGGCTTAACATGAGCAGGATCCTGCACGACACCATCATGATGACTGAAGATTCTAATCCAACGACTGACGAGGTTAGCATTAAGACCATGCTTCAGTGCGACCGAGGCGATCGAGGTATTAGGGTCTTTGCAGGCATTTACAATGCTGAGTTTGAATTCTTTGCTGTATTTTCTGCGTTTTTTAGCAACGGGAGGTGCTGCAGAATATAGATCCATGCTCATAGACTAAGTCCCCACTTGTTTTTAAGTGGGAACCAAATTAAGGCTTATAGGATCGCTTGGTAAGGCTGTGTTAGCCGGATGCTTACCGATGTACTCGATTAATCCCGCAACTTTCACCAACATCTTTTAAATCACAGTGAATCTTGCGATAGCCGTAGACTCCGCCAGATTCTAGCCAGAACTGTTTAATTAATCCCGAAAGCTGTTGCCGTTTCCTCGCAGTTTTACTGGTGGGTTGCTTTAACCATGCGTAATAACCACTGTGATGAACATCCAGAGCTGAACATAAACGACGGACAGGCCATATGTGCAGGTTGTCCTGAATAAAGGCGTACCTCATTTGGACTGGCTTGCGAAGTACACCGCGGCCTTTTTTAAGATGTCCCGTTCTTCAGTGACCCTTTGCAGCTCTTTTTTTAACTTTGCCAATTCTGCACTTGGATCAGTAGATTCTGTTGTCTTGGGTTGCTGTGGATCATAACGTTTAATCCAGGCATATAAACTATGTGTGGTGGTTCCTAAACGTGCAGCAACTTCGGTCACACTATGACCTTTCTCGGTAACTTGTTTTACTGCTTCAATTTTGAATTCTTCAGGGTATCGTTTACTGCTCATAAGCACCTCGTTAATTAGCCATTTTATCTAACTAAAAGGTGTCTACAAAATTAGTGGCTATTCACTAAATCGATCATAACATATTCACAATGTTTGAATTTCTTAACCGTTTTTCTTGCCAGTTTAATGTCATGCTGACTGCCATTCGATATATCTAGCCCTATGATTTGTTTGCTCTTTGGATGATAGATCACTTGTGC
>NZ_VPCP01000142.1:0-3526 GCF_013418145.1 Acinetobacter sp. YH12201
GCATGTTCCGCGTCCTTGCAATACTGTGTTTACATACAGTCTATCGCTTAGCGGAAAGTTCTTTTACCCTCAGCCGAAATGCCTGCCGTTGCTAGACATTGCCAGCCAGTGCCCGTCACTCCCACTCAATAGTTGCCGGCGGCTTTGAGGAAACATCGTAGGTTACCCGCGAAATACCGGGAATCTCATTAATGATGCGGCTAGAAACCGTTTCTAAAAACTCATACGGCAAGTGTGCCCAGCGCGCTGTCATAAAATCGATAGTTTCTACTGCGCGCAATGCCACCACATACTCATAGCGGCGGGCATCGCCCACTACGCCAACCGACTTCACTGGCAAGAATACAGCGAAGGCTTGGCTGGTTTTGTGATACAGGTCAGCGGCATACAGCTCTTCGATAAAGATGGCATCAGCCAAGCGCAACCTGTCGGCATATTCTTTTTTTACTTCGCCAAGAATACGCACACCCAAGCCAGGGCCAGGGAAGGGATGACGGTAAACCATGTCGTAGGGCAGACCTAACTCCATACCGATCTTGCGCACCTCATCTTTAAACAGCTCGCGCAGCGGCTCCACCAGCTTGAGCGTCATAACACATTGATATTAGCTTCAATCTCTAAACCGTTGATTTGGAAATACATAATACCCTATTTGTTCATTCTTTTGTTATTTGTTGTATGTTGCGTTATTCCATCAATAATTTTATTCCAATCTTCGAAATGTAGTTCGTGTCCGGTTCCATCAAGCGTTATTAGTTTTGAGCCGTTTATCTTTTCAAGTAAAACTGCTGAATTCTTAAAATGCCATATTTTATCGTCCGTTCCGTGTACAATTAAGGTTGGTTGATTGATTTCGCTCAATCTGTTCCAGTATTCTTCACCACCTTGCAGTGCCGCATGATTGAACATACTTATATAGTTATTAGCTCTTTTAAATTCGGCTCTAATCAGTTTTTCACTTCTTTGTTTGTCAAATTGTTTCCTGCCGCTCATCAATTCAGCACCTTGAATTAAATAATTTGCCACACTGTCTTCATTTGTCCAATCTACGGTTTCAGCTTTTCCGTGAAAATCTAAAATACGCGTATCCATTTCAGGAATTGTGGGGTCTGAGTCGCCCCAAGGACCTGATGAGATTAGTGTTATTGAACTTACCCTGTCGGCATATTTTATTGATGCTATTTGAGAAATCAGTCCGCCCAGTGAAATTCCCACAAAATTGGCTTTGACTATTTTATAGCCGTCCAAAATTGAAATAGCATCATGGGTTAAGTCAACAATATCATAGGGGGTTGAACCCGGTTCGTAATTAGTAGATTTTCCTACGTCCCTATTGTCGTAGCGAATAACAAAAAATCCCTTTTCAGATAGTTTCTGGCAAAATTCAGCATCCCAATACAACATGGATACCGTTGCTCCCGCAATCAAGAGTATTGCCGGATCTTTTTCACATCCAAAACTTTCGGTAAAAAGTCTTATTCCGTTTTTTTTAACTATTTTCTCTTTCATTTCCTCGCCTTTCTGTTTTATAGATTCATTAGTTTTTGGAAAGAAAAGTCGAGGCTGAACATTTCCGTTTCGTTTATTATTGATTCTGCCTGTGCTTCTCTTCCATAAGCAAACATTTGCTGTTCATAATTTTCAATAGCCTCTTCAATGCTGTTAAATTTCCCATTGGTCAGATTATCCGACAATATCAAGGCATCCATCAACCCACTGTTTACGCCTTGTCCTGCAAAAGGAGGCATCAAATGAGCAGCATCTCCAATCATCGTTATGGGTAATGGACGCTTACTTTTCCAAGACTTATCTAAGGGAAATATTCGTGTCGCTAACCCTACAAAAGATGATGTCAAACGAATCAGTTCTTTGTAGCGTTCGTCCCAATCGGAAAATTTTTTCAGGAGAAAATCAACGACACTATTTCTGTCTTGAAAATCTACCCGCGTTTTGCTTTTCCATTCATCAGGTGTTTTAAAACTTATTCCAAAATGCAATGCACCATTATTATTAGGATTCGCAAATAATAAATTACCTTGATGAGCAGCCATTAGCCGGTTTCCATTGCAAAGCTGAAAAAATCCAGGACAGTTCACCTCCGGTTGATGAATATCGGCTTGTATATTGAAAGTACCTGTTTCTTCAACTTCCGTGTCGGTAACAAATTTTCTTACTTTAGACATTCCACCATTGGCAATAATAACCAGATCTGCTGTTTCACTCGATTTATCCTCAAAAGTTAGTATCCACTTCTCCTTATCAGGTTCAAGGGTAACAAGTTTTCTATCCCAAATGACGGTATCATTTTGTAAACTATTTAATAGGATAGTCCTTAAGTCATTTCTGTTTATTTCAGGATTGTCAAAACGATTTTCGGGTCTTACATTTTTTGTGGTTAAAATATTGCCCTTTTCATCAACAATATTTACACCCATTGGTAAAGCTAAGTCATAATAAGTTTGTAACAATCCCGCTCTTTTCATTGCTTCCTGTCCCGAATCCCTGTGCAGATCAAGTGTCCCACCAAAAATCCTTGCATCTTGGTCTTTGTCTCTCTCGTAAACTGTAATGTCCACGCCGTTTTGCTGTAACAATCTCGCCATTGTTAATCCAACAGGCCCGGCACCAATTATTGTAATTTTTTTATGTTTTAGTAAAGTCATATTCTTGTTCGCTGGTTTTAATGTCAACTAATGTCTGTCAATTTAATCACTTTGTTTTTTTTAAATTCAAACACGGATTTTCCTGATAACTTTAGCTTTTGCCCTTTTTTTAAGCCGTTCGGAAAGTCAATTGCTAAAATTGCTGTATAATCAATTTCTATTTCAGTGCTGTTGTCAAAATGCCTAAACGATTTAACTGTCTGTGTTCTCTTTGCAAAGTATGTTTTTGCTGTTTCTGCCTGTTGTTTAAACGCTGTTAACCCTTTCAGCGATAAACTTATATCATTATTTTGAATGTTTTCAAAAACAATATTATCGTCAAGGTCTGCAACCATTTTTTTGATATCAAATTGGTTGTATCCATCGATGTAGTTATTGATGATGTTTACTCTGTCGGTCATATTTTGTAATTATTTATCGGTTACATATTGGTGTTGTCTGTAGGTTGTTCTACGATAATTGCCAACTTTTAACTTCTATACGAAGGAACATGTTGGGATACTTGAACTTTCGATTTAGCGCCAACACGAGCAAACCGAAGTTAGCACCTACTCTCTATTCAGCATATTTTTTAAAAATACTTGTGGCAATGTGTCCGCCAAAACCAAAAGTATTACTCATTGCGTAATTCACTTGCCGTTGTTGTGATTGGTGTAACGTCAAGTTAAATATATCCCTATATTCAGGTTCAATATCTACCGAATTGATTGTTGGCGGAACAATGTTATTCTGAACAACGTATAGGAAGAATAAACGCCCTTTTCACCCAAGTCCAACAGCTTTGGACCGCAGTTGACTCTTTCGACACCCCTGCGATGCAACCCAATCCGGCTGACGGGGAGCCAGCAACGCTGAAAATTTAC
>NZ_VPCP01000143.1:0-3410 GCF_013418145.1 Acinetobacter sp. YH12201
CCACTTTAGATATTTGTTTAAGATGAGATGTAACTCATTGAAATGTGTCATCATATTCGTCGTCAGAAAACAAGTATTATGCCATTATTTCAATGAGTTATCTTTTTTTGTCGTGTACAAAGTAAAATCATATATTTTAGTATCAGATCATGATTTATATAAAATGACTAAAAAAAATAATGATAAATATGCAATACAAATACCAGATTTTGATAACTATGAAGATCTAGTAAGTCATATTAGTAATGAATTAATGAATGTAGAAAAACTAATAAAAAATCTTGATCTACTGATTAAAGCGAATACTGGATGGATGCAAAACAATTATCTAGTAAAGTTAGGAGAAGCTAGCTCAAAAACATTTGCCGATATAAATCAATGCATTAATTCTTTAAAAAATATTAATCCTGATAAATCAATGCGTTCTTCTGAATTTTTATTAGGTCTGTTAGTCGGTTTTAAGAATAATTCATTAGATGATTTTTATGTCTTAATCGAATTTTTGAGGCAGAATGATAGTTTTAAAAATACTATTTGCTTATTGTTGATTCAAGCATGTCAAAATGATGATGATTTCCAATACTTTAGTCAGTTAATTATTGATAAAAAAATTGATGTTCTGAATTTTCCAAGATTGTCAGCAAATAAATATCATAATAAAATTAGTAATAGTCAATTTGAAATCTTACTCGATGCATTGATTTTTGTGGGAGCGACCGATCAAATTAGATACGAGCTTTTAGAAGAATGTTTTTTTCAAAAAAAATTAAATAGTAAATATGTGGGTATTCTCCTAAGTGAAATTAAAACAATACTCAAGAATGATAACTTGTACGATCATAGTGAAGATGCTTTAGAATACTTATTTACTTTTGATGAACCTCATAGAATTAAAGTCCTTGAAGAAGTAAAAAGCTTGTTTGATGATGAGAAATATATTTCTATACATCGAAACTCAAAAAACTTTAAGTTATTAAAAATTTGTGTTGAAAAGAGTACAGATCTATTCCTTCCTCTATTTTTACAAGATCAAGAATTTTTAGATAAATTTGGGAGTAATGATCTAAGAAAAGTTCTCGTTCATGCAAATCAGCAAACTGTTATAAATTGGATCTGTCATGATCAAGATAGATTACAATTTTGGATAAAAAATTCTAACTTATTTACTATTCAAGATAATGGTCAAATCTTTTGGTTAGATTTACTTTTGACCTTACTAGACCTAAGTGATTCTGCTCAAAATACTTTAGATCAAATTATTGAAGAAAATATTTTCACTTTACGTTCTGCTTCTGGCAGTTGGTCAGAGGAAATGAAACGAAGACTACCATCTATCACTGCTTTGAAAGAAAAACTCAAGATATCCCACCCGACACTTTTACGATTCATTAACTTAAAAGAAGAGGAATGGTTGAATCGTATAAAAATCCAAGAAAAAGCAGACGATGAAGATAAGAAGTTTAAGAATGAACGTTTTGAGTGGTGAAGGAGGAGGCTATATAGATATAGCCTCCAATGATAATAGCTTAAAGGTTATTTACATAAATACCAACCATAAGCATTTTCCCAAATATTCCTTCCTGCTTCCAATGGAATACCATCGAAATGGACACTTGGTGAAGCTTGAATACCACCTGTATTAGTTAACCAACCTCTTAAACTAATTTTGATGTTTTTACCATCATTTGAGAATTGCTCTAGACTTCCAACAGCAACTCCATTTGATTTTTCATATTGTAGCTGCCCCATAACATATAGGTTTGTTGGGAAATTTAGAGTTACATCTTTACAAACTTTACTACCAATATTTTTAGAAGTAGGTTTGTTTGAATTTAAGAAATTATTATAAGCTAGTTGTTTGGCTTTTTCCTGCGCTCGATATTTCTCATTTAATGCTCGTTGTCTAGATTGCTCTATATCCTTTTGCACTTGGTTTTTAAAGTAAAATGATGTGATATCTGAAGATGACATTATTTCGGTTTTAAGAGTAACCAATCTTGAAGTATAAACATTTGAGTTTATTTTATGTTCACCTAATGGTTCAATTAAAACACCCCAACTTTTATAATTTGGTAAATTGCATCTAAAACCACCAATGGCTTCATCAACCTTATATTTTTTCAATAGGTTTCGTGCGGATTGATCTTGTACTTGATCCATTGGACTTGATTCAATTCTTACAAACTTACCATTTTGACTTTCACAATATAAACTCAGAGACTTTTTTGGAATTAACGATTCAGGATCGCTAGTAACTCCATTATGCCAAAGATAAATGTAGTCTTTACCCTTATTATCATTTCCATTTAATTTCATTTTTAAAACTAAATCATTAGGGCTTGAGAATTTACTCACTTTTTCTGGTGTTATACTTTCTAGTGATTGGCAACCATTAAGTATGGCTAATGAGATAGCGGAAATAATATAAATATTCTTCATAATTAAATTAATATCAATGATTTAAATTTAATTAAATTATTTTCTTTTGCTTTTGTAAAGTATAAATGGATTAATTCTGTTTTATTATAAAGAAAGGCTACTCCCAAATGGGATGTAGCCTTAAATGGTTTTTGAGAACATTTCCTTGTTCAATTTTAACGCCTTTATTGGCTGATCAATTTTTTCATGCTGACTTAAGCCATATTCCACTTCAAATTTCTAAATCTAGGATTTAGCTTTTTCTCACCTAAGATGGAAGAGCAAGACACTTATATTTTTCATGTCCGTGTGAACATTATCTAGATTAAAAGAACCTAGTAACTCCGCATAAGCATTATTTCTTCAGTGACCAAACCTCAGAATACTTATGCTTTATCAATCATGGTCTAGTTTGAGCGACCAAGCTCAAACACAGGAATACGACCAAGCATTCCCTTAACCTTCTTCTTACATATTGCCGAACATACTCTCATATGTGCCGACTCAAGCTTTCGCAGTGAGCAATCTGATCAATCAGATTGTTTTAGGATTCGCTTTAAGCTAGCTATCTCACTTAATACAATTGTAAGCGTCCGCTGAACACACCTTCTGAATTCATCCTATAAGCCTTAATTTAGTCCCCACTTAGAAACAAGTGGGGACTTAAATTTATGACTACAAATAATCAGACATCCATCGCATCTCTTGCGAAAAAACGAAGAACATACAGTGCTGAATTTAAACAGCAGATCGTTCAGGCTTGTAAAGCACCGGACGTTTCAATTGCTTCAGTCGCTTTGCAACATGGATTGAATACAAATCTTGTATCCAAATGGATTCGCTTAATTGATGCTAAGCCAGGGAGTGATCGCTCACCACTACCGAATAAACCTGCATTTATTGCCTTATCTTGCTCTGCACCATTAGATCCTACTCCTACTGACATGTTAACGGTTCAAATTACTTTACCCCACTCAAAAGCAGAAATTGGC
>NZ_VPCP01000144.1:0-3398 GCF_013418145.1 Acinetobacter sp. YH12201
GCTGCATGGCCCATGCACGTCGTAAATTCCATGAACTGCATGTGACCGGGAAAAGTCAGGTCGCTGAACAGGCATTAGTGCTGATTCAGAAACTGTATGCCATAGAAGCAGAACTCAGGAAAAAGACCGATGGTACAGCGGAAGACCGCCGCGAATACCGACAACAGCATAGCCAACCGGTGATGCAACAACTATATGAATGGCTCAACCAACATCATCTGACGGTGCCATCGAGTTCTCCCACCGCTCGGGCGATCAACTACAGCCTAAAACGTTGGCAGGCACTCTGCCGCTATTTGGATGATGGCAATCTACCGATTTGCAATAACTGGATTGAAGTGCGACACGAAGTCGCTTAATGAAGTTGTTCCCCCTGCGGGAACCACCCGTGTCACCGGGTGAATCTAGAAGGCTGAATAAAGAGCGCCTTCGACAATGTAACGAGGCACCGCAAGGTGCGGGGTATCAATCGTGAGAGGCGTACCCTTCTGGCAGCCATAGCCGGACAAGGGCTAGATAATCGGTATGGTGAACACATGTGAATCTGCGTAACGATCGTTAAGTTGAACGAGCGGAAATGGCTGATACGCTCGAACCAAAACGGTAATGGAGGTGGAAATTGCGTCTTTCGATTACGCATTCGTGACCCATACGCCTCCCGGTCGATAGCAGGCACCTAAGCCGATGTACTTCAGTAAGCGGAACGTGGAAATCCCGTATTACTCCCATTGGGAAAGCAGTTTGCAAAAACTGCCCATGGTGATGCGGGCGAAGGAACGAGGAAAAAGCGAATGCCAGTCTGTAATGGGGTGGATAGAGGTTGAAACATTACCCCACGCGAAAGCGGGCTGACGTCCTTATGGTCTCTCATCACAAGAGAGTGTGTAGGACCCTTTTAATGGAGGGAGAGCAAATGAATGCAGCAGTATCAGCGTGTGCACCTTCCAGCACATCGTGGGACAGCATCGATTGGATTGCTGTACAGCGTCATGTCAGAGGGCTGCAAGCGCGTATTGTGAAGGCGGTACAAGACGGCAGGCATAACAAGGCGAAAGCTTTGCAATGGCTGCTGACTCACTCGTTTAGTGGCAAAGCATTGGCCGTCAAACGAGTGTCTGAAAACAAAGGCAAAAACACGGCTGGGGTCGACAAGGTGACTTGGAATACACCCAAGGCCAAGACCGGTGCGATGATGTCGTTGAAGAGGCGAGGTTACACGCCCCTTCCGCTTCGGAGAGTCCTTATTCCGAAGAAAAATGGCAAGATGAGACCTCTCGGGATACCCACGATGAAATGCCGGGCCATGCAGGCGCTCCATCTGCTGGCTTTGGAACCCATCGCGGAGACCATCGCTGATCGGAACTCTTATGGGTTCAGACCGCAACGCTCAACCGCGGATGCTGCAGCACAGTGCTTTGGTGTGCTGTCAAGAAAAGTAAGTGCTGAGTGGGTGCTAGAGGGTGACATTCAAGGCTGTTTCGACAATATCAGCCATGACTGGATGATCGCCAACCTCCCAATGGACAAGGTGATTCTACGGAAATGGCTCAAAGCCGGTTACGTCTACCAAAGCAAGCTGTTTCCCAGTCTTTCCGGAACACCGCAAGGAGGTATTATCTCCCCGGTGCTGGCCAACATGACCTTGGACGGACTGGAAACGATGCTGGCGAAGAGGTTCTCTAACGCCAAATGGACAGGCAAAAAGCTGCAACTGGTACGGTATGCGGATGATTTCATCATCACGGGGTATTCTAAAGAGTGGCTCGAAAATGAAGTTCGTCCTGCCGTGGTTGAATTTCTGGCGCAGCGCGGTCTCGTGCTCTCTCAGGAAAAGACCAAAATCACGCACATAGGGAACGGGTTCGATTTTCTTGGCTGGAACGTACGTAAGTACAACGGCAAGCTACTGATCAAGCCGTCAAAGGCAAACATCAGTGCTCATCTTGACAAGCTGCGAGCATTAATCAATGCAAACAAAGCGACACGACAGGCCACTTTGATCGGTTTGCTCAACCCGATTCTAAGGGGTTGGGCCAACTATCATAGTCATGTCGTTGCCAAGAAGGTTTTCAACCAGGTAGACAACGCAGTGTGGGAAATGCTCTGGCGATGGGCTGTACGTCGCCACCCTCGCAAGACACTCCGATGGGTCAAAGATCGGTATTTCAAAGTACAAGGAGCGCGTCGATGGGTGTTCTCATGTGATGAACAGTCCGCCGATGGTCTGAAGCGACAATACACATTAGTGTCTGCCTCAGATACGCCAATTGTGCGACATATCAAGATCAAGGCTGCTGCTAACCCTCATGACCCCGCATGGGATGAGTACTTCGAATCCCGATGGGGTAAAAGAATGCTGGTCTCCGCAAAGGGGCGAGCCAAGCTGTATCGGGTGTGGCTAAAACAAGGTGGTCGCTGCTGCGCCTGTCTTAAACCAGTCACCAAAGATACACCATGGCACAGCCGTCATATTGTGAAGCTAAGTCATGGTGGAACGGATGCAGTTGCTAATCTTGAGATTTACCATCTGTATTGTCCGAGGAGTGTTCAGTTTGCCAATGTCAACGATGTATAACCGGGTGCCGAATGGCGCCTTAGCAGAGGCTTGAGCCGTGTGCTGGGAAACTCGCATGCACGGTTCTTAGGGGGTTGGACGTAGGTAACTGCGTCTGACTACCCGACAATCAGATGCGCCCCTGGGCGTTGGGACGTAAGAACTGGCAGTTTGCTGGCTCGCTGCGCAGCGGCCAACGAGCTGCCAATATCATGACTTTAATCCAGTCAGCAAAGCTGAATGGACTGGATCCGTATGCCTATTTAAGTGATGTGCTGAAAAGGCTGCCGACACACAAAGTGACCCAAATTGAAGAATTGCTGCCGCACCGCTGGAAATCCGACCAAAATTAAAAAATAGGCATGGGATTCAGCGGACGCTTACTGATGAACAAGGTTCCGTAAGGGATCAGATGATCGAAATCGAATGGCCGGTGGAGTCTGCAACTGAATTACTGCTTTTACTTCAGGGCTTGATCAAATGATCCGTATCGATGAAATCTGGTTGTCTACCCAGCCCATGGACATGCGTGCGGGTATGGATACGGCCATGGCGCAGATTATGAAAGCCTTTGGCTCAATCAAACCGCATTGTGCTTACCTGTTCTGTAATAAACGTGGCCATCGCATGAAAGTGCTGGTACATGATGGACTGGGCATCTGGCTGTGTGCCCGGCGGCTGGAACAGGGCAAATTTCACTGGGCTCAAGTTCACCAAGGTGAAACCGTGGCCCTCAGCCCGGAACAGTTACAGGCACTGATCCAAGGTTTGCCCTGGCAGCGCATTGGACGACAGCAGGTGGTGACGATGCTTTAAACCAGGCTGTTCCATTCTGCTATTCTCC
>NZ_VPCP01000145.1:0-3340 GCF_013418145.1 Acinetobacter sp. YH12201
TGTTTTTTCTGCTTTGATCGCAGCAAGTGCTACCTTAGCCTTAAAGTCGTTTGAATGATTTCTTCTTGGTCTACGTGCCATAAAATACTCCATATATTGATGTTTATAACATCATTTGAGGAGCAGAGTATCACTTATAGGAGTTGTTCAAATTTCCGGATCCATCTCTAAGTGAGGAGGAAATGACTCTTACTATTCAGATGTTGTTTCAAGCTTTTTTTGATTGATAGAGTTTTATGTATTAAACTCTATATTGAAAGTAAATATATTGTAAAAATAGTATGTTATTTACTAATTGATTAAATTATTTACACTTATTCTGTATAATGCTCTATGAATTCATTACTTATTTTTTTAAATTAAAAATCATATGCAAAGCTTAAATGATGAAGAGTGTCGCCAAGTTGAAAGTGTAAAACAGCTTTTACAAAAAAATTTTAAAGATAAGCTTTATGCTATTTATTTATATGGTTCGTATGTTGATGGTGGTTTAAAACATAAAAGTGATCTTGATATTTTAGTTATTATTGAACGTGAAATTACCGATCAGGAAAGAAAACAATTAGCGCAGAATTTTCTAAATATATCTGTTCCGATTGGTCATGCTACAGCGCGTGCCTTAGAAATTACGATATTAGAAAAAGGGAGTATTACCAATAAAAATCATCCATATACATATCAGCTACAATATGGCGAGTGGTTGAGAGAAGAATTACTCAAAGGTGAATTACTTTATAGTCAATCTGATCCAGATATTAGTATTTTACTTAAAACTGCCCAATTACATAACATTACTATCTTTGGACCTGATATTTGCGATTGGTTAAATCCAATTAGCTATGAACAATTAATATTTGCCATGCAAAAAACTTATCCACAAATTATTGCTCATTGGAAAGACGATCAGGATGAATGTAATCAAATTTTAGCGCTATGCCGTATAGCTTATACATTAGATCATAAAACAATAGTTGCCAAGGATGTTGCTGCGACATGGTTTTTAGAATTCTTAAGTCAGATAGATCAAGACATTTTGCAACTCATAATAGATGAATATATTGGGCAAGGTCATGAGCAATGTTGGTTAGTTTTACATGATCAGCTTGCTAAAATTGTTAAAGAATTACAGCATAAAATTGAACCACTACTTTTTAACTGATGTGGAAGTAATGGATATGCTTCTTAGATTATTACCTCACTATATCTCTAAATACCGAAGAGACTTGATATTGCAAAGGGGGGCGTGGTTGGAGTTGCATGAAGATTTTAAATAAAAGCGGAGGAACTAGGGTAAAAGTTGCCAAAAAGTTTCTTCTGAAATGACTTTTATATTATGACGTTTAAGCAAAGCGGAGGTAACTCCATTGCCATAGATCTTATTCCCATTAAATTGACCATCGTAAATCATTGAACTACCACATGAAGGGCTATTTTCTTTAAGCACTACCAGAGTAGCTTTTAATAATTGAACTTTTTTTAAAGTTCTATATGCCCCTTCAATATAGATTGAAGTCACATCCTTTCCTGATTTTTCAATTACACAGGCTTTTCCATCTAAGACATCATCGCCATTACCTCCCGAAATCTCGGCAGGTTCGCGTGGTGTTGATAAACCGCCAAGAATCTCTGGACATACCATAGTAGCTTTTCCATCTTTGACTAATTTTTCGATTTTTTCGTTTAAGCTATGCGTCCCGTTATAACGTACCTTTAAGCCAGCCAGACAAGAACTTACTAAAATCATATTTCCTCTATGAAAAAGATATGTATCGATTTGCTATTTAGCCAGTACCTATTATTTTTTAAAATTAATAGGTTAGTGCTATGGATAAAACAAGAATTTAAATATGATCAATGCAAAGTGAGTTATTTTTTTTCTAACCCACAAAGCTTATAGATTAGTTTGATCCTTTTTGTTTAGAAAATTTATCAACAGTGATGTGTGCTGAATTAGCAGGAGACTTTCACTTGGGAGATTCTAGGCAGCTAACCGATAAAAGTCTTCTGCCATTTGATTTGGTGTCTTAAAATCCAAGCCTTTTTGAATTCTTCGCTGATTATAAAATAACTCTATATATTTTGTAATATCCGCTTTGGCTTCTTCCCTTGTTTTGTAGTTGCGATGATGGACTAGTTCATTTTTGAGTATGCCCCAGAAACTCTCTATCGGTGCATTATCAAAGCAGTCGCCTTTTTTGCTCATTGAACCCTGAAAATCAAATTTCTCAAGTAAGTTTCGATATTCATTACTGCAATATTGGCTGCCTCTATCTGAATGTACAATGAGATCTTTAGCAGGTTTCTGATTGCGAATAGCCATATTCAATGCATCACAAACAAGCTTGGCTGTCATGCGCTCATTTAAGCTATAGCCAACAACCTGTTTCGTGTAAAGATCTTTGACAGCTGCCAAGTACAACCAGCCCTCAGCCGTCCAAATGTAGGTAATGTCACTCGACCACGCAAGATTAGGCTTCGTCATTGAAAACTGTTGCTTGAGTAAATTGTCATAAATAGAACGGTTGTGATCACTGTTCGTGGTTCTTTTGAAACGCTTATGGCGCTTACAATACAACTGATTTGATTTTTTTATTTGGCGCACAGCATACGTACTTATTTTGATACCTTGCGCTTGTAAATGCTTGGTTAATCGAACATAGCCATAGCTTTGTTTGGTTTCTTCATGGGCTATTTTGACCAAAATTGTCTGCTGATTTCGCTGAATTGATCTTTTACTCATGCCTCGCTTTAGCCAATCATAAAAGCGAGAAACGGATACACGAAGTAATCGAGCCATTAAAATAATCGGAAATAAGTGGCTTTGCGATTTCATATAGGCGTACCTCACTGACTTTCTTTGGCAAAGTACGCTGCTGCCTTTTTTAAAAATTCACGTTCCATTTCAGCTGTTTTGAGCTGTTGTTTAAGCTTCTTATTTTCTTCGAGTAAGGCGTTTAGATCGGGCGAATACTGTTTTGTGCCTGCTAAAGTTCCAGCCTTTGCTTTGTTATTCCAGTTCGAAAGGGTTTGCATTGAAATGCCAAGTTGTCTAGCGGATTCCGATACATTACCTTGGTTCTCTTCAATGGCTTTTATGGCTTCAGCTTTAAATTCTGCGGTGTAAGTCTTCTGTTTCTTGCTCATGGTAAACTCCTAATGAGTATGTATAGTTTACCAAGTTAAACCCTCCTGTTTTTTAAGCACACATCAATAGAGTGGGAGTGACGGGCACTGGCTGGCAATGTCTAGCAACGGCAGGCATTTCGGCTGAGGGTAAAAGAACTTTCCGCTAAGCGATAGACTGTATGTAAACACAGTATTGCAAGGACGCGGAACATGC
>NZ_VPCP01000146.1:0-3217 GCF_013418145.1 Acinetobacter sp. YH12201
GATAATCTTTTTCGGATTCAATCAATAATTGAACCGCTCTATCTCTGATTTCAGGGGTATATTTTGGTTTTTTCATCGGAACATTCTCTCAGGAAAGTTGGTCTCCGACAAACCCGGTACGGTTCAGTAATTTTTTGGTCTAAACAATTAAATAGTGGCGTGCAAACAGTAGAATAACCATGAATAATTTTATAATTAGTAATTAATACCTGAGAGCCTTCAAGCAAAAAATATAATCCACCTTCACCAAAGACTGGTAGATTGACTTTTGGCATTACATGCGAAAAGCCTCTAAATACAACTTCCAGACTTTCTAACTCTAATTCAATTGAATTCGTAAAAAAAATCCGCTGTTCTAGTGTCCAGCTATTAATCAATTTTAAAATTGCGGTACTAATATTTCGACTTTGATAGATATTTCCTCGCATTAGCCTAATCGATTGATATAGATCTGATACTTTATTTTTCTCTTGTTCCTGCAAGAATTTTTCAATGATTACTTCATCTGGATATTCCTCTAATTGTAAAATGACTTGTTCTAAATATTGATGATAATCTTTCAATAAAGTAATTTTTTCTTGCATAAGATTCTAATTTTCAAATATTTCTATAATTATAGACATTAATATATTTATGAAAACATGCTAAAAATAATCCATCCCCTTAAAACTTAAAAGAACCCCATGAAAAACCTAAAACCCCTCCTCCTAGCTTTGACCCTTGGCACAACAGCCATCACCACCCAAGCGACTGAACCCACCACCATCCAAGCCCCAAAACAAGTCGCGGGCTATTACCACCATCAAATCGGTAATACCCAAATCACCGCCCTACTTGATGGAACCAACTATCTAAATCCATCCATGTTTACAGGCTTAAGCGATGAAGAAAAAACCGACATTCTAAAGAAATATGCCGCGATCAATGACAAAGGCATTCAAACATCTGTGAATGCATTTCTGATAAATACAGGCAATCAACTATTGATGGTGGATAGCGGTGCAGCCAGCTGCTTTGGCACACATTTAGGTTCAATCTATAACAACCTCAAAGCATCAGGTTACAAGCCTGAACAAGTGAACGAGATTTTCCTGACGCATCTACACCCGGACCATGTCTGCGGTATTTCCAATAACGGCGTAGCGAATTATCCAAATGCCACGCTGCACATTGCCAAAACGGAATATGATTTCTGGCTGAGTCCAAATACAGTCAAAAAACTACCCAAGGACAAACAGGCTGGTTTCTTAGGTACAGTGGATAAAATTAAAGCTGCGCTTGCACCGTATGAAAAAGCCAAAAAGATTAAAGTCTTCTCAGATAAATCTTTAGCCTTTGGTGATATTCAATTTAAACCGTCTTTTGGTCATACCCCAGGGCATTACAGCTTTAAACTCAAAGCTGATGGTCAGGAAGTAGTATTTATTGGTGACATCGTGCATTCACACACTTTGCAGTTTGACAAACCAGAAACCTCGATTGAGTTTGATACTGATCCTCAAACAGCGGTACAGACACGTCTGAAACACTTTGCCGAATATGCCAAAGAAGGTCAGCTCATTGCAGCACCGCATTTACCTTTCCCGGGTTTAGGTCATATTTACTCTAAAGACGGTAAGAGTTATCAGTGGATTCCAGTATATTTTAAAGATTGATAAAAGATGAATAAAAATAATCCCCTCGCTTGAGGGGATTTTTGAGTTTATCTGCGTTTCAATTGTTCGCTGAACTTAAAATTGAATTTGATATTTCATCGGCAACAAAACGTTTACGTCCAGTCTGTTTGGCTTTAAACAGGTTTTTATCGACCATATTTAAAAAGTGTATTTTGTCATCTTTCTCTGTCGGACAAATACATTTCACCCCCAGACTTAAACTGACATTTTCTGAAATAGGAGATGCCCGATGGGGTAGATTTGCCTGATCGATCATACGAAGTATATTGTTTGCAATTTGAATCGCACCCTCTAAATCCGTTTCTGGCAATACAATCGCAAATTCCTCACCACCATAACGTGCCACCAGGTCGCGTGGACGTACACAGCAACTTTCCAACATCTGTGCAATCTGCTTGATACAGGCATCGCCAATAATATGCCCATTAAAATCATTGTATTGTTTAAAGAAATCGATATCGATCAAAATGACCGACAGTGGCTTTTGTTCACGTATTGCGTTGTTCCATTCACGTGAATAAAAATCATCAAATAAGCGTCGGTTGGCAATTTCAGTTAAACCATCTTTATAGGAAAATTCTTCCAGCTTGCGGTGCAATGCTTTTAGTTCCTCTTCCTTTTTCTTACGTTCAGAAATATCAAACATAAAACCGACTAAACGTTCAACTTCACCATTTTCCTTGCGTACCACATGAACTACATCACGAATCCAGCAATATCCACCGCTTGCCTTTAAGGCACGATAATCCGCTTCATGATCTATGCCGGCAATAGATTGCGACACACAATAATTAAGGACATGATCACGATCATCCCGGTGCATACGGTCTGCCCAGTCCTGCACCGATTTCCAGGAATCCTGTTCCCAGCCCAGTAACTTTTCAATTTGAGGGCCAATATAACTAAACTGTTTGGTGGCCCAGTCTATGCTCCAGGGTATGGCCAAAGTCGACTCTAATAATGTTTTATAAAACATGTCATTCGACAATTGCTGCTCATCAAACGGATTTTTCGGCATAGGACTACTCTAATTTGAATGGGCAAAAAAATATCTTCGCATGTTCTGGTTTTAGCATACAGGACATTTCAATACGCTCTTGATAATTAACCCGCTTGAAGCAGGTTCCCCAATAAAAGCTGCTTTTCACCACTAAACATTTTTACATTTCAAAATGATTATTTATTCTACAATTTCTCTCCAAAAAAAGTATATCCTTCAGATCGTTTAATATATTTTAAAAAGTAGTCAAAAATTTCTTATCCGAAATATCTCCTATAAATTTTCTAAAATATGCAGAATTCATTATGTTTAGATCAAAGAGCGAATAAGATTGTCTAGATTGCAGTCCAAACCTTGCACCTACCTAGCGACCTTCATATTCAACAAATTGTTTTGACCGGAAATTTGGTAAAGTAAAATAGACCTCTTGCGAAAGTCAAAACCACCTCAATCTAAGTTTCATGAGATATCAGAACTTAAACCGTTTTTCAGATTCTGAATTTAAACGCTTGGTTGGCGTACCTCGACCAGTTTTTACCGA
>NZ_VPCP01000147.1:0-3176 GCF_013418145.1 Acinetobacter sp. YH12201
TTCAAATGGCTATTCTACGTTTGATTGGTTTTGGAAAAAAAGAAGAATTTAAGAAAGTGCTAGCAATTTTAAGAAAGAAAAAGCCTGATAGGACAAGGATCCTATGAAATTTGTCGTGTACAGAGAGACAACATATAAGAAAGATCCTTATGCAAACATGTTTGGTGCGATCACATAACAAGAAATCCACGCCTCAATAGAAGCAGCTTATTTATAAAACAAAGAGAAACTTGCGAATTCAAAAACATTAGATCATTAAATGATATGTTTAAAAGTTCCTTTTCTGGTGCTCAGGAAGATAAAATCCTGATCTGAAAACTGACATTGCATCGCATTTTGCGCTATGCTGTGGGCTAAATTTTTTAACCGTTCTCTTGTATTACGTATATGACTACTCACATTGACTCTGAATACCAAGCCAGTGCGATTGAGCCTCAAGTCCAACAGGATTGGGAATCTCGCAAAGCCTTTAAAGTTGCCGACACTGTAGAAGGTCCACGTCGTTATATCCTCTCGATGTTCCCTTACCCAAGTGGCAAACTGCATATGGGTCATGTGCGTAACTATACGATTGGTGACGTAATCAGCCGTTTCCACCGTCTAAAAGGTGAAACCGTGTTGCAACCTATGGGTTGGGATGCATTCGGTCTACCTGCTGAAAACGCGGCGATTGCCCATCAGGTTGCACCTGCAAAATGGACCTTTGAAAATATCGATTACATGCGTAATCAGCTCAAAAAACTCGGTCTGTCGATTGACTGGGATCGCGAATTTGCAACTTGTACGCCTGAATACTACCGCTGGGAACAATGGTTATTCGTTCAGCTTTATAAGAAAGGTCTGATCTACCGTAAGCTTTCAACCGTAAACTGGGACCCTGTAGACCAAACTGTTCTTGCAAACGAACAGGTTGAAAATGGTCGTGGCTGGCGTTCAGGTGCATTGGTTGAAAAACGCGATATTCCAATGTACTACTTCCGCATCACAGATTATGCGCAAGAATTACTGAACGATTTAGAAACTTTAAAAGACGGTTGGCCACAACAAGTTTTGACCATGCAACGTAACTGGATTGGTCGCTCACAAGGGATGGAAATCACCTTCCCTTCAGCGAATCCTGAAGTGTATGCAGATGGCTTAACTGTATTTACCACTCGTGCCGACACTTTAATGGGCGTGACTTATGTTGCTGTTGCAGCAGAACACCCTATGGCACTAAAAGCAGCTGAAACTAACCCTGAATTACAAGCATTCATCGAAGAATGCCGTATGGGTTCTGTAGCAGAGGCCGATCTTGCAACTGCCGAGAAGAAAGGCATGGCAACTGGTCTTTCTGTAAAACACCCTATGACTGGTGAAGAAGTTCCGGTTTGGATCGCGAACTATGTATTGATGTCTTACGGTTCAGGTGCGGTGATGGCGGTTCCATCACACGATGAGCGTGACTTCGAATTTGCCAACAAATATGGCTTAACCATCAAGCAAGTGATTGATGCCAAAGGCGCAGATGATGCTGACTTTGATGCAACTCAATGGCAAGAATGGTACGGCTCTAAAGAAGGTAAACTGGTTAATTCAGGCGAATTTGACGGTTTAGATTTCCAGGGTGCATTTGATGCCTTCCTTGCAAAACTTGAGCCACAAGGTCTTGCCAACGTTAAAGTTCAATTCCGTCTACGTGACTGGGGTGTGTCTCGTCAGCGTTATTGGGGCTGTCCAATTCCGATGATCAACTGTGATACCTGTGGTCAAGTGCCAGTGCCAGAAGAGCAACTTCCTGTGGTTCTTCCAACTGACGTCGTTCCAGATGGTTCAGGTAACCCACTCAACAAGATGCCTGAATTCTACGAAACCAAATGTCCATGCTGTGGTGGCGACGCACGTCGTGAAACAGATACCTTGGATACATTCGTAGAGTCATCTTGGTATTATGCACGTTATGCATCTCCAGACTTTACAGATGGCATGGTCAAACCTGACGCAGGTCAAACCTGGCTTCCTGTAAATCAATACATCGGTGGTGTTGAACACGCGATTCTGCACTTGCTCTATGCACGCTTCTTCCACAAATTGATGCGTGATGAAGGCGTGGTACAAGGCAATGAACCGTTCACCAACTTGTTAACACAAGGTATGGTACTGGCTGATACTTACTACCGTGAAGCAGAATCAGGCAAGAAAACCTGGTTTAACCCTGCGGATATCGAGCTGGAAAAAGACGAAAAAGGTCGTGTGCTTTCTGCAAAATACACTGGTGATGGTCAAGAAGTCGTTGTTGGCGGTCAGGAAAAAATGTCGAAATCGAAAAACAACGGTATCGACCCGCAAGCAATTATTGACCAATACGGCGCAGATACTGCACGTGTATTCATGATGTTCGCTGCTCCACCAGATCAATCACTTGAATGGTCGGATGCAGGTGTAGAAGGTGCAAACCGCTTCCTGAAACGCGTGTGGCGTTTGGCAACAGGTTTCCTTGAACAAGGCAATGCAGCTACAACAATCGACAAAGCGGCACTTTCAACGGCTGCGCAAGACTTACGCCGTAAAACGCATGAAACCATCCAGAAAGTGGGTGATGACATTGAACGTCGTCATGCCTTCAACACTGCCATTGCAGCGATGATGGAATTGTTAAATGCGAACAACAAGTTCGAAGCGAAAGATGACAACGATGTTGCTGTTGCTCGTGAATCCATCACCACACTTCTGACTTTATTGGCTCCATTTGCGCCACACTTAAGCCAGACTTTATTGGCTCAGTTTGGTATTGAATTAACAACTGCTGCGTTCCCTGCTGTAGATAAATCTGCATTAACACGTAATACGCAAACGATTGTGGTTCAAATCAACGGTAAACTTCGTGGCAAGCTCGAAGTGTCTGTGGATGCATCTAAAGATGACATCTTGGCACAAGCCAAAGCATTGCCTGAAGTACAACAATTCTTGACCGGTCCAACCAAGAAAGAAATTGTGGTGCCGAATAAGTTAGTGAACTTGGTGGTTTAAGAATCCCTCCAAACCTCCCTTTGAAAAAGGGAGGCTTTCCCCACTGCTGTCCCATAGTTTGCTTTAAATAAAAAAACCTGAGTCCTAACAGTTAAAATATGAGTGCAAACAAACACTTTAACGACCAGGATTCAGGTTTTGTCACATCAGAATACCGTATTTCATGA
>NZ_VPCP01000148.1:0-3106 GCF_013418145.1 Acinetobacter sp. YH12201
TCATCGTTCGGTAAATAACTTCATGGTGAATATCATGGCTGCTGTAGTGGCTTATTGTTTGAATCCCAATAAGCCAACTTTCCAAAATATGCTAAAAGGCTAAGCAGATTTCGTCGAACTCAGGTTATTCATAAATTTTATTTGGCGCAAATTGGCTGGGGCATTGTTTATCTGATTTTCTGCTGGACCTTCATTCCTGCATTTGTCGCTTTCATTGAGTTCATTATTTATTTGTGTACTTCAGATGAAGATTTTGCCCGAAAATATGGTTGATGAATTTCAGATAAGAGAAAAGGGCGATATCACCCTTTTTGATCTGTTTATTTAGCAGGTTGTCCCCACTGATTGTTTTCCCGTTTTGTATCTGAAGCCCACCAGATAATGAGAGGAATAATACCAATAATGGTCAGCACAAGAAGTTGCCACCAACCTGATCGATTTGTGTCATGTAAACGGCGGGCACCTACGGCTAGACTTGGCAGGAATAATGCCAAATTTAATAGTCCATTCAGCATTTTGTCGGTACCGAGTATGGCATCAATCATTTGTACAATAATGCCCAAAATGAAAGAAACCAGCATAAAAAACCAAAATTCCTTACGGCGTGCACGTCCATCAAAGGTGACATAATTTTTCAGACATTTTACAAACCAGTCAATCATATTAAATTGTTCTTCAGATTGATTCTGGTTTGAAATTCTATCCAGTTGTTCAGACAGGTTCTGAACGGTGCTGTTGCGGTTGAGGGCAATATAGATCTGCGAGGCATTACCGGCATTGTCAACCGCAAAATCGACATGTTCACCAGGTGAAGGCGGGCGCTGTCCTCGCCATTCCGCACCAGTAAAATTATAGCGGTTCTGGTCATCACCACTGATAATGCCTGTATTGCTTTGGATTGAAAAATCCAGAATTGTTCCTTTCATTATTAGCCTCTATTTTTGTAGTATGCGTTATAAATTTAGTATCATCATAGCAGAATGGTTTAAAAATTAAACTAATTAATTATTATTAAGTCTATGTATTTATATTGTTTTTTATAATATATTTATCTTTTGATAAAAAATCCCGCTATTGAAGCGGGATCTAGAATCGGATTATTTTGTATCTTTCGGTGGATAAGGATCATTACCATAACTGTTACCGGAACGTATTTGTCCATTTGTACCATGAATTTTTGTGTCAGACCCTTGATTACGAGCAATGCTTTCAGCAATTTTAATTGCTTCAGCTTGGGTAGATGTTACTTTAGTTGCTTTGCTATTGCCGGCACCTTTCACAGCCCATCCATTAGAATGTGGGACGACATGTTGATTTTTACCTTTACTCATTTTTATTCACCATTATTTTTATTCGTATAAAAAAAAGCGGAACCTAATGACTCCGCTTTTTATCGTAAGACGACACATCGCTTGTCATTTTGCTATACGTAAAATCAGTATGTTAAGTATCACTGCGACACTCAATGACATTATCTTGCGACATAACCCGTGTCATTATGGAAAAAAAACGACACAACCTATGTCATTATGAGAAGTATCTGGATGCGATAAACATTTTGGAAGATGCTTTTAAGATACTCAAAGTATTAAGCTTACATGTTCATGATATGGAACATGCATTAATAACCGCTTAGATACGAGTAAGTATCTATCTGCTTTAGAGTTTAGAAGGAATACATAAAACTTGGGGGAACAGCTTATTAAATAAGCGTGGAACGTGAAGAATCCATAAAAAAGCCCAAATACTGCTACTTAGACTTTTTAATATGTTGTAAATCTATGAATTATAAGAAATAAAAAGTATAATTTCGTATAACGTGTATTATGTTAATTTTAGACTAACTTATAAATGATAAATTATCGGAAGAATAACCTTCTATTAAATATGAATTTTTTATAGCATTTGGGATTAAAAATATGACTAGTTTTGTTGATATGGTAACAATTGCTTCTGGTGGAGTAACGATATGCGGGTTACCAATTACATATTTTATTGCTAAACGAAATGCATTGATCGCTGAAAAACAGCATGTAGAAAACTTTATAGACTCTATGTCAAAAAAAGATGTTCTAAGAGCAAATATAGACGATGAGGTTTTAGCTGCTGTAATTAAGAGCTTAGAAAATATTATTCAAGAAACTGATACTTTATCAACTCAAACTAGTGATAACAGTATTAAAGACATTGCATATAATCTAAGACTAACGATCAATACAGAAGTTAGAAAAATGTATGATTTAGATGAAAAACTAGTAAAAGATAGATACGAAATTTATAAATCATTACAAAAGGTTAGATTAAATTGTGCCAAAACTTTAGCATTTTTATGCGCATCTTTTGAAATTGAGATTAAAGATCCAGATTTTAAAAATTTTGTTTTAAATTATGCAATTCGACCTAGATAACAAAGAAATAATCGATGGCTATTCACGAAGTCAAAAATGGGAGCCTATAGCTCCCATTTTTTGTGTGTGACTTCTTATAAGGTGTATTATGTTAATTTTAGATAATTTAAACACTATAGGGGAAACAAAAAATGGGGGAATGGTCAGAGTATTTCGAAGATTTTCCAGAAGAGAATCCAGCAAATCACCCTAATCGTGGTCCAGATCTTGGTCCACGTTCAAAGTATTTCCCAGATTGGCATATAAGCCAATTAACAAAAACTGAGTTAGCCGAAATTGCAAAAAAAATAGAAGCTGAAAATGCAGAATTAGAAAGACTAGCAGAAGAAAAAGTTAGGTACATACAAGAAGCAAAATCCCATCCTTTGGTCCAAATAGATATCTGTCCAATCTGTAATTTGAAGACCATGCATATGCATAAAATTAGTGAGCACAATTACTTTGGTGAATGCCAAGAATGTGGTAAATCTGATACTGATATAAAACCAGAAATAATTTTGGAAAAAATTGAGAATCTCATTTGGAAACAGTCTCAAGATTTAGATCTTAATGAAGAGTATTAACGTCAAAAGAGAGATGGATCCGGAAATTTGAACAACTCCTATAAGTGATATTCTGCTCCTCAAATGATGTTATAAACATCAATATATGGAGTATTTTATGGCACGTAGACCAAGAAGAAATCATTCAAACGACTT
>NZ_VPCP01000149.1:0-3058 GCF_013418145.1 Acinetobacter sp. YH12201
TTCAAATGGCTATTCTACGTTTGATTGGTTTTGGAAAAAAAGAAGAATTTAAGAAAGTGCTAGCAATTTTAAGAAAGAAAAAGCCTGATAGGACAAGGATCCTATGAAATTTGTCGTGTACAGAGATGATTTTATTAATTCAGTTAAATTATCCTTTGCTGGTCTCAAAGACTGTTCTAGATTTACCAAGTCCGATAATAGTTCTGGAGCATTTGATTTCAATTCATCTTCATTAAATTTAATAATATTTAAAATCTGAGTATGTGCCTCTGAAAAGTAACTTCGTTCACTAAAATTTTCTAAATATTCTTTTACGAAATCAACCTTTCCACATGTCCATATAATTCCTTTAAGGTTATTTACAAAGATTTTTCGGGCTTGCACAATACCTTGCTGATCCAACTTATTCAATATTCCAAGTAAAAATTCAGCCCATGACCAAATTTCACTATAAGTTTTTGGTTGGTAGCCATAATCAGATGATTTTCCACTTTCATTAGATCCACGAATAAGGTAACCATACTCACGGAAATTTAAAGCTTTTGATAGACAAGATAATAAGATTGGCAAATTTTCTTCATTGGTATGCAATGTAGTAAGAACTTCTTTTTTCAGTTCTAAATTGGCTAATGTCTCAGATGTATACAGTCTAAATAAAGATGTCAATAAATCCATAATAGAATTATTTTTTTCATTCTCTTTTTCATCCTTAGCAAAATAAACAAGCAGATGAAATGCTTTTTCAAAGTTATGCTCTTGATAGGCTAGAGTTCTAATTAACTGAGAAATCTCTATAAAGGAAGAATTATCGCGTGTTAAAAAATTTGGATCTAAATGATGCTTTTTTTCAAATAAGTTAAGAAGTTGGTCTTCAGATATTTGCGATAGTAGTCTTATTTTTACTAAGTCCTGAGCGTCATAATTTCCTGTTAGAATTTTTTTACCAAGGAAACCTTCATTAGAGAACCATAAAGTGACTAAGTCTTTAATTTTTGGAAGATCATGAAAATAACTCAGACGCTTAATAAAAGATCGCTGTAAACGTTCAGGCATTGACTTAGTTAGTTTATCTAGTTGATTAACTAGCCTTGTAGAAATTAACTCTTTAGCTAAATGATTTGCCAGTGCATGAGGTAGAATTGCTCGCCATACGCCACGTTGTTGAACTATATCCTTACTTTTTAGCATCTCAATTGCTTCGATTGCAGTATCAGAGTCTACCTTTGCAAAGTTAGATAAAAAATCCAATTCAGAATTTTCTTCACCGCTGTCTTCTATATTAAAGGAATAGACTAGAGCAAAATTTTTCGCAATTTTAAATAGCTCCTCATTTTGTCGACCTTTTTGCCAAAATAGTCGTTCAAATAATTCACTATCAGTAAGTAATGCTAGGTTATCAGTTTTCTCAATATTTGAAGCTATGGCTAAGGCTAATCGATAGTTCCCACCTGAGAAATCTGCAATTTTACGTCGGTTTATATCATTAACATCAGGATAATGTCGTTCAATTACTTTTTGAATAATATCTGTACTGTTTGGTTGAAGCTTATAGACATCAGTCCTTTCAGGTAGATCATCTTTTACATCATATTCAATTGTTAAAAGTGAAATTTCAGTACTCTGAATTTTTTTGGTTAAATTTGCATGAGTATCTTGTCCACAATTATCTACAATTAGAATAAAGGGCTTATTTTTTAATTTTAATTCTTCAATAAAATGTTCAGGGAGTGGACTTGGTGAATCCCCAATATCACAGTACCAGACAGATCGAACATCTAAATTATTGTCACCTATTCGCTCATCAAACAAAGCTTGTGCAAAACGTGTCTTTCCCACACCCGATAAACCTACAAACCTTACAGAAGTACCGCCATCTGAAAGTTTCTCTCGAATCGCATTAATACCATCTACAACACTAAGTTCACTATTATTCCTGTTTTGTGGAGTAATAACCTTTATATCATTATCAATAAAGTAAGGTTCTTCTATACTTGCTTTTGTATTTGACCAATCACCAAAACGCTGCCAACCTTGAGATTGTTCATCTGTGAAGAAATATCTAGACAAATCATCATGTTCAAGTGTCACAAACTCTGATTCAAAAAATGATGCTTCTCTCCACACTAATGAAATGTTGAGTTCTTTTGCTTTAGCTTCTATTTCTACTAAAGCCTGAGGAGGCTTCATTTTATTTTCTTTTTTACTATGTGCCTGTCTCCATAATTGATTTGTATAAATAAGAATTTTACTAAGTGATGGATAATCCCTATTTGCTTTTTCAAGCATTTGTAAAAAGTCATCTTTATGTTCGGAAAGAGACGTTGAATAAAACTTAGCTTGAAATCCAATTACTTCATTTTCATATTCGATTGGATTCTTTTCAATTCCTGATTGATTTTTAAATCCAAACCACCCTTTGGGAATTTTAAACTCACGACAAAAAAGTAAGTAGGCAAACCACTCAAATACAACTTCTTTGCTGTTAGAAAACTTCGTTGAGAATAAATCCCAATTAGGATGAATCATTCGTTAACCTTTTATTTAAAATAGATTTTATTGTTTTCCATATTCTATTCTAAATCCTAAATAGTCAAATTTTATGTATCTACTTTATTAGTAATATTATCAATTTCATCAGCCCACCATTGCATCATTTCAATACGTTCTTCATAGTGTGCTTCCTTGTCATAAATCCCCTTTACGCCTTTTTTTAAATGTGAAAGAGCTGACTCCACCACCTGTGGTACTCCGCTAAATTTTTTATTAAATTGAGAACTCGCTATATGTCTAAAACCATGGGGATCTTGCTTTCCATCATACCCTAATCTTTTTAAAGCCATATTGAATGTATTATCGGAAATAGGTTTAGAAAATGAATTTCTTCCTGGAAATAATAGGTTAGATACACCTGAATTTTCTTTAAGCTCTTGCTGAACCGTACCGGGTTTGTCGGAGACCAAACTTTCTGAGAGAATGTCCCGATGAAAAAAGTAAAATATACCCCTGAAATCAGAGATAGAGCGGTTCAATTATTGATTGAATCCGAAAAAGATTATCC
>NZ_VPCP01000150.1:0-2932 GCF_013418145.1 Acinetobacter sp. YH12201
GAAATCTGGCAATAAGCGCAGTTGAAACCATTGTCCTTTTTCTGGGGAAACCTTACGGTTACAGTCGATACCAAACATAAATCGAATACCATATTTTCTTATGGTTTTTAGATTTCCAGTCGATGAAAGAGGTGGTCCCACATGTTTGAACAACTAAAAGCTTATTTATAAGTGATACTCTGCTCTAGTTAAGCTACCTTATTTTGTTGTGGTAGCTGGTCATAGTAAAACTCATCTGGAGTCATTTTGTCCGTAAGCGTCCGCTGAATCCCATACCAATTTTTAATTCGATTTAGGTTTCCAGCAGTGTGGCAGTAACTCTTCAATCTGGGTCACTTTATGTGTCGGCAGCCTTTTCAGCATATCACTTAAATAGGCATACGGATCCAAGCCATTCAGCTTTGCTGACTGGATTAAAGTCATGATATTCGCCGCTCGCTGGCCGCTGCGCAGCGATCCAGCAAACAGCCAGTTCTTGCGCCCTAAGGCCCAAGGTCGCATTTGATTCTCTACCCAATTATTGCAAATCGGTAGATTACCATCATCCAAATAGCGGCTTAAAGCTGGCCAACGCTTCAGAGTGTAATTGATGGCCTTGGCGGTGGGAGAACTCGATGGCACCGTCAGATGATGTTGGTTGAGCCATTCATATAGTTGTTGCATCACTGGTTGACTATGCTGTTGTCGGTATTCGCGGCGGTCTTCCGCTGTACCATCGGTCTTTTTCCTGAGCTCTGCTTCTATCGCATACAGTTTCTGAATCAGCACTAATGCCTGTTCAGCGACCTGACTTTTCCCGGTCACATGCAGTTCATGGAATTTACGACGTGCATGGGCCATGCAGCCCACCTCAATGACCTGGCCTGATTTAAAGCGTGCTTTATAACCACTGTAATCATCACAGACTAGATAACCCTGCCAGCCTTTCAAGAACTCTGCAGCATGCTGGCCTGAACGACTATCCTGAAAGTCATAGATCACCGCCTGAACTGGATTGTACTGTGTAGTGGCATAGGCCCAGACATAATCTTTCTTCGGTTTTTTATCATTCTCACCCATCCGCATGATGGTGACCGGTGTTTCATCTGCATGCAGCACCTGCTGTTGCAGCACCACCTCTTTTAAGGCATTGGCCAGAGGTTCCAGTTCTACACCGCAGCGACCTATCCAGTCAGATAAAGTTGATCTAGAAAGTTCGATTCCCGCCCGCTGATAGATCAGACGTTGACGGTACAGCGGCAAATGATCGGCATATTTCGATACCAGCACATGGCTGAGCAGTTCAGGTGAAGCAATGCCTTTATCAATCACATAGGCAGGCATCGCTTGCTGAGTCAGGGTGTCACACTGATCACAGACCCATTTGCCACGGACATGCTGTTCCTTGTAGAACTGTGCCGGTCTGAAATGCAGTTTTTCACTGATATCTTCGCCGATACGACGTAACTGGCAGCCACAACTGCATTGGGTTGATGCAGGTTCATGCTCAATACGGATGGTGTGTAGATGATCGGGCAGTGGTCGACGTTTAGGTTTATTGGTTTTGGCTTTGTGTGTCACTGCATCGGTTTTATCTGCATTTAGCCGTTCCAGTTCTAGATCAACCGCGGCAATATCTTCTTCAACCGCTTCATCCCACAGGTGGATTTGTTTTGCAGTGAGATGTTCGTTTTTACTGCCGAATTTGTGCTGTTTAAATAGTACGAGTTCATGCTCGTATTTTTGATTGAGAATAGAAAGATGTTGAACTTTAGAATCTAATTGCTGATTGGTGACTTCAAGATGTTGAACTCTGGCATCTAATTGCTGGTTTGATTTTTCCAGTTGTTGTTTAGATTGTGCTAGAGACTGATGCTGCATCGCCAACTGCCTGGTGAATTCCAGCAGTTGTTCATGGGTCAGTTGGCTTAAGTCAGGCAGCGTATTCATGACCGCAGTATGCCTGAGGTCATGAGAAGAATGAAATAGAACGTTTGGAGGATGGCAGAATGGTCGAGCTTGGTTTAGAGCATATTCACCACTTGCTGCAATCCAATTCTCTGCCAGGGCAAACCTTGGATTAATGCCTGTAACTGTTCCGGGCTGAGGGCCACGGTTTCACCTTGGTGAACTTGAGCCCAGTGAAATTTTCCCTGTTCCAGCCGCCGGGCACACAGCCAGATGCCCAGTCCATCATGTACCAGTACTTTCATACGATGACCACGTTTATTACAGAACAGGTAGGCGCAATGCGGTTTGATGTAGCCAAAGGCTCTCACCACCTGAGCCATGGTCGTATCCATACCTGCACGCATGTCCATGGGCTGAGTAGACAACCAGATTTCATCAATGCGGATCATGTTGCAAGTGCCTTGAGTAATTCTGCCAAGACAGGTATTTCTGATGTCTGCCATTTTAGCTGAATATCATTATTCGTATGAGGCACGGTGATACACAACGTGATCCTCTCATCAATAGGTTGGCTGATTGCAGCAGTGTAAGGCAAAGCAATAAATGCTGGATTCACATGAGTAGGATCCTGCACGGCACCCTCATGATGGCTGAAGATCCTGATCCAACGACTGACAAGGTTGGCATTAATACTATGTTGCAGTGCGACCGAAGCGATCGAGGTATTAGGATTTTTGCAGGCATTGACAATACTGAGTTTGAATTCTTTGCTGTATGTTCTGCGTTTTTTAGCAACAGGAGGTGTTGCTGAATATATATCCATGTTCATGGATTAAGTCCCCACTTGTTTTTAGGTGGGGACTAAATTAAGGCTTATAGGATCGCTTGGTAAGGCTGTGTTAGCCGGATGCTTACTTTTGTCCAGACTCGAATGAGGTCGTTTCAAATTATAAAATTCAAAATATGCGTTTAATTGCTTCTTCGCATCCAAAACATTGCTGTAGGCTTTGAGATACACCTCTTCATATTTAACGCTCCGCCA
>NZ_VPCP01000014.1:0-49731 GCF_013418145.1 Acinetobacter sp. YH12201
CTCATGAAATACGGTATTCTGATGTGACAAAACCTGAATCCTGGTCGTTAAAGTGTTTGTTTGCACTCATATTTTAACTGTTAGGACTCAGGTTTTTTTATTTAAAGCAAACTATGGGACAGCAGTGGCACCATGGCTGCTTTTTTATTTTTATCAGGCTTAAATTTTTTCCAGATGTGCCAGACAGCGATGAATGGCTCCACAGCCCGGTTCAAACCTCTTCACGCCTTTTTCTTCTTCCATTCGGCACACTTCACTGACCAGTCGTTCTGCGACTCCACGTCCACGGTTAGCTGGATGGACCACAATATTTTCCAGCGTCCGGCTTTCCCCCTGCCCGGTACACCAAATTGCCCCAATCAGTTTAGTATTAAATTCTGCTGTGTAAACTAAGGTATACTGAGCCAAGTTTTGCTCTAGTTGTTCAATGGCATCCTGCCCATCCCCAAATTCCGGGCTGGTGTCATACAGTCGCTCAAGCTGGCTGCGCACTTCGTCATTTTCTAGTGAAGTATAAGCATGTACGGTAATAGGCATTGATTAACCCTCCTGAGCAATCTAATATGCGATAATTTCGTCATCGCGAAAAAAACATTTTACATCATCGTTTTTGAGGAACGTGTCTATGACGCAACGTATCAGTGAAGTGGTAAGAAACACTAACGAAACCAAAATCCGAGTTCGTGTGAATCTTGATGGTACAGGTCAAGGCACTCTCAATACAGGTGTTCCATTTTTAGATCATATGATTGATCAAATCAAGCGACACGGCTTATTTGACATTGATATTCATTGTGATGGTGACCTGGAAATTGATGACCATCACACCGTAGAAGACTGTGGTATCACTCTAGGTCAGGCATTTGCCCAAGCCCTGGGTGATAAAAAAGGCCTACGTCGTTATGGTCACTTCTATGCCCCACTGGATGAATCTTTAAGCCGTGTTGTGGTTGATTTATCTGGTCGTCCGGGCTTGTGGATGGATATTCCATTCACTCGCGCACGTATTGGCAGCTTTGATGTTGATCTATTCTCTGAATTTTTTCAAGGTTTTGTGAATCACGCCTTAATGACCCTGCACATTGATAACCTGAAAGGCAAAAACAGCCATCACCAGATCGAAAGCGTATTTAAAGCATTTGCCCGCGCACTCCGTATGGCCTGTGAAGTCGATCCACGTGCAGAAAATACTGTTGCTTCAACCAAAGGTACTTTGTAATGACCCGTATTGCCCTTCTTGACTATGGTATGGGAAATTTACACTCCGCAGCCAAAGCCCTGGAACATGTCGGCGCAACTGTAGATGTTACCAATGATCCCAAACTGATTGCCCAAGCCGATAAAATCGTCTTTCCGGGTGTCGGTGCCATGCGTGACTGTATGCAAGGCATGCATGAAGCAGGTATTGATGAAGTGGTACGCCATGCCGTGTTCAATAAGCCTGTGCTGGCGATCTGTGTCGGCATGCAAGCCTTAATGCAACACTCGGAAGAAAATGGCGGTTCAGATGCGCTAGGTATTTTTGCCGGTGAAGTAAAGCGTTTCCCGGATATGGCCGGTTTAAAAGTGCCACACATGGGCTGGAACCAGGTGCATCAGGCAGACCCAAGCCATCCAATGTGGAAAGACATTGAACAGGATGCGCGTTTCTATTTCGTGCATAGTTTCTATGTTGAACCTGAAGACAAGAGCATTGTGGCAGCCACCTGTGACTATGGTTTAGAGTTCTGTACGGCGCTGCATAAAGAAAACCTGTTCGCTACCCAGTTCCATCCGGAAAAGAGTCATACTGCCGGTTTGCAGTTACTGAAAAACTTTGTGGAATGGGATATCTAAGGCTCTTCCAACTTATTTTAAAAAGCTCACTTCGGTGGGCTTTTATTTTGCCTAAACTCGGAAAAACCATTAAGCTGATTTCAGACCAGTTAGCTATTGATGATTATGGAAGAGCCGCTACTTCAAACCCTGCCCAGCAAAGAACAGATTCAGGCCTTCCCTCCATTTAAAAACCTTCCGATGCAACAGATTCAGGTGATTAACAACCTGGAACAATGTCATGCTTTGGAAGCAGAATTAACACACTGCGCAGTACTTGGTTTCGATTCTGAATCCAAGCCCACATTTAGAGTCGGTGAAGTTTCCACGGGGCCACATCTGATTCAATTGGCGACCTTAGACAAAGCCTATCTGTTCCAAATGAATGATGAGATTTGGGAATTTTTAAAGCCGATTTTTGCCAGCCGTGACCAGATTAAAGTTGGCTTTGGCTTAAAAAATGATGCCCATCTATTCCGTAAAAAAGGTATTGAACTAAACAGTGTGATTGAACTGTCGAAATGCTTTTCTGCTTTTGGCTTTACCAATCCAATGGGACTGAAAAATGCCATGGCACTTCTATTTCAGGTGAACTTTCCCAAAAGTAAAAAAACCAGCACCTCGAACTGGGCACGTAAAACGCTGACTCCTCAGCAGATTGACTATGCGGCTGCCGATGCCTATGCCCCGGTTTTAGTGTTTGAAGAATTACTGCGCTTAGGCTTGCTGCCCAAACATATTCCCAATACCACATTAAAGTTACGCATTCGCCCCAACAAAATAAAAGCTGCAACTCATGCTTAGAGATTTGCCAATACTTTGCTAAGATGGAACACAATGAATTCAATAAGATTGGGCAAGGAGCGAAAGCATGCTGATCATCCCTGCAATTGACCTGAAAGATGGCAAATGTGTCCGTTTAAAACAAGGCCGTATGGAAGACGATACCGTATTCTCTGACGATCCGGTTGCAACTGCACAGCATTGGGTCAATGAAGGCGCACGTCGCTTGCATTTGGTGGATTTAAACGGCGCTTTCGCAGGTACACCGATTCATAAACCTGTGGTTGAAGCCATTGCCAAAGCACAACCAGAGCTGCCAATTCAAATTGGTGGTGGTATCCGTTCACTGGAAACCATTGAACATTATCTGGATGCCGGTGTGTCTTTTGTGATTATCGGGACCAAAGCAGTTCAAAATCCTGAGTTTGTGGAAGAAGCATGCAAGAAATTTGCCGGCCACATCATTGTCGGTATCGATGCCATGAATGGCATGGTGGCAACCGATGGCTGGGCCAATGTCACAGATGTAAAAGCGACTGACCTTGCAAAACGTTTTGCTGATGCTGGCGTATCAAGCATTGTCTATACCGACATTGCACGTGACGGTATGATGCAGGGTGTAAACATCGAGCAAACTGTTAACTTGGCGACTTATTCAGGTCTTCCTGTGATTGCCTCTGGTGGTGTGACCAATCTGGATGATGTCCGTAACTTGAAAGGCCAGCCGGGCATTTTAGGTGCCATTACCGGTCGCGCCATTTACGAAGGCACACTGAACCTTCGTGAAGCGCAATTACTGTTAGATGAACAATCACTTTAATTCCGTGATGTATCTCCAAGAGGTCTTCGGACCTCTTTTTTATTTCTGATATTTTTAAAAATCACTTCCTGTGTAAGCATGTCCTATTTTCCCTCTTGCCTGAAAGCCAAAGCACCGCAACTTGCCTTAATTTTAATTACCCTGGTTTGGGGTGGCTCGTTTATCACCGTGCAATATGGCTTAAACTTTGCCAGCCCGATGTTTTTCGTCGGTTGCCGTTTTGCTGCTGCCATGTTGTTTGTCAGCCTGTTTTCCTGGAAGGATTTAACCGCAATCCAACTGAAAGAAATTGCCGCAGGAGCTGTCATTGGTCTGGTGATTGCGCTGGGTTATGGCACGCAAACCATTGGACTACAAAGCATCAGCAGCAGTGAATCGGCTTTTTTAACCGCGCTGTATGTACCTCTGGTGCCGATTCTTTTATGGCTATTGTTCCGTAAAACCCCGCAATTCATGACCTGGTGTGGCACAGTGCTGGCCTTTTTAGGTCTGGTCTTTTTAACCGGAAATGGGTTTGGTGCAATCCAGCTGAGCTTTGGTCAGATCATTACCCTCTTGGGTTCAGTCGCTATTGCGATGGAAATTATTCTGATCGGATTTTTTGCCGGTAAAGTCAATGTCCGCCGTGTCACCGTGATTCAACTCGGCTTTGCCTCGATTTTTGCTTTTTGCATGATGCCTTTGGCTGGTGAAAGCTGGAATCCAGTTTTTTCCTGGCCTCTGGTGATCATTTTAACTGGCTTAGGTTTTGCTAGTGCCGCCATTCAACTGGTGATGAACTGGGCACAACGTGCAGTCGACCCTGCGCAAGCTGCCATCATCTATTCCGGTGAGCCAGTTTGGGCAGCTTTAATTGGTCGTATTGCGGGGGAGCGTTTGCCCTTACTGGCCATCCTTGGTGGGGTGTTGGTGGTTTTAGGGGTCATTGTCAGTGAATGGAAACCGAAGTTTTTGAAGAAAAATAAAGAAGTGAATCCTTAAAAGATCTCTTTCTGCTGAATATTTCTCTAAAGAAAATTCCTCATCTTCCAGGAGCGGTTAGGAAAGGTTAATTTCAAGAGCACGAGAAATTCGAATTTTTCACTGAAAATATTGCCCTCTCCCCAATCCTCTCCCACAGGGAGAGGAAGAATCATTATCGGTTTTTGTGGAAGGAAAGAGATATTTAAAACGACACCATCTTCCCCGGATTAATCAACGCACCCAATCCATAGGCGCTTTTTGCTACCGGAATGACCACGGGTGCCAGTGCACGACCAAACAGAATATCCTGATGATGAATACGGGTCAGCATATTAAAGTCATCCGCTTTGCCACAGAAATCATCAGCAATCGCCTTACCGATACGTACCGTTTGCGCCACGCCATGACCGCTCCAGCCCTGTACGGCATAGATGGGGAATTTGTTACCAAACTTACGGCTATCTGCCGCGCCATTCATGGTCAGGTCAGTGGTTCCACTCCAGACAAAATCCAGCTCGACACTTTTTAACTGCGGAAATACATGTTGAATCCGGCCCAATAAATACTGATGGGTTTTTTCAGGATTCCAGCATGAACCTGTCCCCTCCCCACCAAACAGCAAGCGGTTTTGCGATACACCACGATAATAGTCGATCTGGAATTGCGTATCATAGACAGGTGCATCTGTTGGTAATAATTCTTTTAAATCAAATTCTAATGGAGCTGTGGTACAGACATAGGTATAGAACGGAATCGTGGTCTGATTATTCTTTTGCAGCAACTTAAAGGAGGCATGATGCACCCCCATCACCACACTTTTACGGGCTTTGATCACGCCACTGGTGGTGGTCACATAAATACCATCTTCCCGTTCTTCTACTACAGTGACTTCAGTTTGCTCATAGACTTTGCCGCCATTTTTACAGAAACCATAAATGAGACCGCGGTTTAAAGCCAGGGGATGAATATGTCCACCCAGAGCATCCAGCAAACCACCACAATAATTGTCAGAGGCAATGTGTTCTTTCAGCTCATGCTTGCCCACTACTTGAGTATGGGCCTCACCCAAAAACTTGCGTGCATCGGCACCTTGAGTTAAACCAACCAGATGCCCTTCATGTACGGCAGCGGTGATATGGCCACGTTTACGCTGCAAGTCCAGATTGTATTGGTCTGCAATCGAATCAATTAAGGACATCGCTTCGGTTGAGGTAAAGTGCCAGAGTTTTTTGGCATCTGCATAACTGAAATGTTCAATCATTTCTGCCGCTTCCCAACGTGCCAAGCCTGGGGTCAATTGCCCGCCATTTCTTCCAGAAGCCGCACTGCCAATCCGGTTTTTCTCGACCAGAACCGTCTCCACCCCCTGCTCAGACAGATGTAAGGCCGTCGAAGCACCCAGCAAGCCGCCACCAATCACCACCACATCACATTCAATATCGGCACTCAAGGCATCAAACTGGTGCCATTGTTCCAGTGAACTTTCATAGTAATTCGCAGGATGCCCAAATGCACCATGCTTTGGATTAATCCAGTTCCATTCCTTGCCACTTTGCTGGTTTATGCTGGCTTTAAATTCTACGTCATTTAAAAATACTGGCTTTTGTATATTCATGTTCACTCTTCCCATCTTCAATTCATTTCAAAATTTGCGGCAATCTTTTAGTAGGCATTGCCAATCACAATGTTTTGCTTTTTCAGTTTTTTGTACAGGAAGATCACAATCCCGACAGACAGCCAGCCACAACCAAACAACAGTGCGGAACGCTCCAGGTTGAACCATAAACACATGATCACGCCGACCGAAATAAACGGTAAAATCAGGTTTAAAAAGATATTTTTCATCCCGTGGCGTTGCTGCTCACGGACATAGAATTTGACGAAAACTGAAAAATTGACTGCGGTAAAGGCAATCAAGGCCCCGAAACTAATCATGCTCACCACAGTTGCCAGGTCAAGGGCGATGGCCGTCAGAGAAATCAAACCAACCAACAGTACTGCATAAAGCGGTGTACCTAATTTGCTGTGAACTTGCCCAAAAGTTTCTTTATGAAAAATACCATCTTTACCCATAATATGAATCAGACGGGATGCACTGGCATGGGTTGCCAGACCTGAAGCAAAGGTATTCATAATTTGTGCACACAAAAATACCGACTGGAACAATGCTCCACCGACATACAGCACAATTTCAGGCAAGGCTTCATCCGGGTTGTTAAAACGGACATTGCTTGGAAAATAGAGTTGAATAAACCAGGATGCCGTCAGGAAAATGATACCGCCTGACAGTGTAGTGAGCATCACCGCACGTGGAATGGTTCGTTTCGGATCTTGAGTTTCATGCGACATGGTGGTCACCGCATCAAAGCCCAGGAATGAAAAGCACAGGATGGATGCCCCTGCAATCAAGGGTAGGATGGAGCTGTCACCATTAAATAACGGCGCAAGAGTCAACACATGCTCATAACCTTGTCCCTCACCTACACCGCGAATCACCAGATAGATGAATAGCACCATCAGTAATAAAGGTGCGATCACAAAGACTAGACTGAGATTGGCAAGGAAATTAATGCGGAAACAGTTAATGAGTGTGACCAGGCCTGCAAACAGCGTGACCCACATCCAGTAAGGTACGCTGGGAATAACCGCTTCCAGATAAATCCCGGCCAACAAGGCATTCACTAAAGGCAGCAAGATGTAGTCGAGCAAGGAACACCAGCCCACAAAGAAGCCAGCTTTGGCTCCACAAGATTCTGCGGTGTAGGTATAGGCAGAACCGGGTTTTTCAGTTTGCCGGCTAAAGCGTGCATAGCTAAATGCAGTCAGCAGCATCGCCACCAAAGCAAAAATATAAGCCAAGGGTACCCGGCCATCGGTGATTCCGGACACAATACCAAAAGTATCAAACACCACCATTGGGGTCATATAGGCCACACCAAGGATGACGACTTGCCATAACGACATTTTTTTGAAAGAGACTTGTGTTTTCTCCATAGCTGTCACCTTAACATTATTTATTTGAGTTATTTGTTCATTTGCAACGACTATGCCATATAATAAAAAATAAATATTTAATCCTGGTACGAGTAAATGCCAAAGTACAGTTTAGAAACTCGAAAAGCAGCCATTCAAATGTATAAAAAAACTGATTACAAAGTTGCAGTATGCAAAGAATTCAACATTTCTCGTGTGACACTGGATGCATGGATCAAGCTGGAAGAAGAAACCGGAGACTTAGTGCCAAAACCGGCAAAAAACCGCGGTGCACCGAGTCATATTAAAGACTGGGATGAATTTCAAGTATTTGTAAAAAATACAAAATTTAAGAATATTAGCGACCTTGTAATATTATTTGAGCAACGTTTTGGCTACGCAGTTTCGTATGCGGTTTTGGTGCGCGCAATTCATGTTTTAGGACTACGCCGCCGTCGCGGTCGATTTTATTCTTAAGCCTAAAACCCGTCTAAATTAAAATAAAAAAAGAAATTAAATTTATATAAATAAATGTACATTAATGTAAAGTTATTTTATTAAAAATGTAAACTATAAATATTAAAAAAGTAAAACTATTAAAATAAAAAAGTAAATTTTAAATATTAAAAAAGTAAAGTAGATTAACTAAAAAAGTATGCTATAAAAGTTAAAAAGGTAAACTGATTTTTTACAAAAGAATTAAATTAATGCATCTGTTTAAACAGATGATTCATTATAGCGCATAAAAAAGGTGGCTATTGCCACCTTCATTTTTTAGATCTGTTGTTATTGATACATAGGCTGATTGTCATTCAAACAAATAATACCGCGAATAGCACGATAGACAATCCAGATCCAGGAAATGCCAATCACCAGCAAACAAAATACACTTGCGCCTAAGGCAACCCCAGTAAATACATCCATGTTTTCACCGCCGGTAAAAAACAGGAAAATAAAAGGAATAAAGGCAATCAGGTTCCAAAACAGATACCACCAGAAGGTCCGGATTTGCCAGCTAAAATGGCTTTCAAAAATGGAACCCCGTACATCATTGCGCTTTATATAGTTAATGATCAGGGCAACAACGGCCAATAAGCCTCCCGTAAAAATGGCAATAATGTACAGGATATAAAGAATTAAAGTCAGGGTACGGTTGGGATCTTGATCGATAGAATAATTCATTATTATACCTTTTAAGTAATCGTTCCCCCTTTTAAAATTTCAGCACATTAAAAGGAGAAATCAGCCATAAAATCAAAAGTATGTTTAAGGCTATAGTACAAAAATAAATCTTTCTAAAGGGTTGTTTTTGTGTTTTATGACGCAGCTTTTCCTGAGCCAGCCATGCCGTAGGCCAGCCGCCCAGAAAAGATAGCAGATGCAGGGTTTGCTCGGGTACGCGGCGATTACCTTGCAAGGCAGCTTCTTTATCTTGAGCGTACATCCAGTAAGTGATGGCATTAATGATGCTAATAAATAACAGCACCATGCCACTTAATAAACCCGCTATGGTAAACACGGCCAGAGCCAAAATATAACCGATACAGGCAATTTGCATCGGTTTTAATTTTTGTGCCGGTTGCTTGGAGAGCTTTGGCTTGCTCACATTTTTTTTGGTTTGTGACGCTTTAAGATAAGTCACCTGCTGGGCACGATAACGTCCATCTCCATCCAGCAAGACCGTATATTCAAGCGCACAACCCACAATCGGACGGGGCCCTTGACGGGCAAAATCCTTAATGTGTAGAAACACGCGATCTTTCGAGGCATCATTGGGCTGAATAAAACCATAGCCTTTTTCATCAAACCATTCGACCAATCGCCCCTGATCACGCATTTTTATATCCTATATCAAGCCGTCACAAATTTTAGTCGTTCTACCAGCATATTACGCATTTCCAAAGGATTTTTCTGAAGAATATCATCTCCTGTACGTCCTTGCTGTGCATTTTTTTGTGCGACTTGTAAACGCATCAGCCAAAACCGTGCTGCCGCCATGGCCAGATAAATTTCCAGACAGGATTTTTCATCCTGAGTCAGGGGGCGCACCGTTTCATAGGCTTCTAAAAAGGCTTGGGCTTTCGCTTCATTTAAATACACCTCGGGATATTCGGTACAGAAGTCATTTAAGGTAATGGCAATATCAAACAGGAATTCATCTTTGTTTAACTCGTAAAAATCCAGGATTCCTTTCAATTCATTGCCTTCAAACAAGGTATTGTCACGGAACAAATCGGAATGAATAAAGCCTTTGGGACGGTTTGGATAGACGGCAGTGAGCGCGTCATAAAGCCCCAGCACTTCACTAAGTAGAATAGAATCGGCAGGATTTAGAGTCGGTTTTAATTCTTTCGCCACTTGCAGCCAGTAATTGTGGTTACGATATTCGGCCCGTTCCAGTGGAAAACCCTGTAAGGCAATATGGATTTTCGCCTGAGCCACAGCAATGGCCTGTGCCTGTTCCAAAGTTGCTGGCATGGGATGCTTGCCCATCATGCGTGGTGCTATCTGCGCAGGCTTATTTTTTAAAGGATGAATAGCCTGCCCTGTATAATTTAACGGTACAGGCACGGCTAAACCTTGCTGACCTAAATGCTCCAGTACCGGAACCAGTTCTGCTGCACCCTGCTCATCCATTTCTTCAAATACGGTCAGCACATACTGCTTTGCATTTTCACAGACTAAAAAATAGTTGGTATTCTGAATCCCGCCTTGAATCGGAATCAGCTCCAGCACCTCTAATCCATAAGGTGCTGCAAACGCCTGAACTTCCTGTAAAGTCAAAGTGGTATAAACCGACATAGAAAACCTGCAAAAAAACTTACATAATTTTGATAGAATACCTGCTACAACTACCAAGGTGTAGCACCTTCGTGGCGAAGTTTCATAATCGGCTGTTATTTTTGGAAAAAATTATGCTTGCTAAACGTATTATTCCTTGCCTTGACGTAGATAATGGTCGAGTGGTGAAAGGCGTACAGTTCCTTGATATTCGTGATGCAGGCGATCCGGTCGAAGTAGCACGCCGTTATAATGAACAGGGTGCCGATGAAATTACCTTCCTGGACATTACTGCCACCTCCAGCGGTCGCGATACCACTTACCGTACTGTTGAACGCATGGCAGAAAGTGTCTTTGTTCCCCTAACTGTAGGCGGCGGTGTACGCAAGGTGGAAGATATCCGCCTGTTGCTGAATGCCGGTGCCGATAAAGTCAGCATTAACTCGGCTGCAGTATTTAACCCGGAATTTGTTCAAGAGGCTTCGCAACGCTTTGGTGCCCAATGTATTGTAGTTGCGATTGATGCCAAGAAAACCGGCGACAATAAATGGGAAATTTTCACCCATGGTGGCCGTAAACCGACCGGCATTGATGCGATTGAATGGGCAGTCAAAATGGCCGATTACGGTGCGGGCGAACTGTTAATTACCTCTATGGATGCCGATGGCACCAAAGCCGGTTATGACCTGGCCTTAATGCGTAACATCAATGACCGTGTCACCATTCCAACTATTGCTTCTGGTGGCGTGGGTAACTTGCAGCATTTGGCTGATGGTATTCTTAAGGGTGGTGCAGATGCAGTACTTGCAGCTTCTATTTTCCACTTTGGTCAATACACCATTCAGGAAGCCAAACAGTATCTGGCTGCACAAGGGATTGAAATGCGTCTCTAAGAAGTGACACGAGTTAATCTAAAAAGAGTGGTCCTTTCCACTCTTTTTTATTTATAGACCAGCTCTGAAATCAGACCCGCATAAAAAGTGCAGATAAAAAAAGGGAGTCTTGAAGACTCCCTATAAACCAAGAAAACTACAGCGCGGTTTCTTGAAAAGAAAAACAGTAAAATGACATATACAGTGACTCGTCAACTTAACTGGGCCAGCCTGATTGCGAAAACAAATATATAACAAATAATAATAAAAACATTGACTATTAATACCGAAAATATTGACAAATTACGACAAGATCTCGGCAGTCGTGTCTTCTAGCTATTTTATCGCGCAATATCTTCCTGATCGATAAAACTTACACTTCATTCTAAAAAAATAACTAATTACCCTGTTTTTCCACCCATTTCGCAGGAAAATAACGCTCGGTTATACCGTTCAACAGATTTGAAACTATGTCGGGCAGCAAAATTCCTAAGGGATTTTCCTCCTGCAATTCTGGGGCTGAAATCACCCGAGTTCCCAAAACATAATCAAACCAGGGTTTGGTCACGCACCAGTTAGCATCCTGATTGGAATTCATATGATGATCATAATGCCAGGGAATTTTTTTCATGGCCCACTCTGGCTCTAAATGGGCACGGCGGTGAATATAATAATAATTACAGGCACTATATACCGTAGACAGTGCCATGCCTTTGGAGACCGGATAAAATAGCGTGCCAAAAACGCCCGCAACCACAGTCAGTGAAATAATTTCATTTTTAGTGCGCCAATTGGCAAGACCTTCGACATAGCCATGGTCATGAAATGCCGTTTTTCTGACTTCACGATGATGCTCCCAATGTGATTTCATGCTGTCTGGCACCGGACTATAACGCGGCTTTCCACTGCGATGTGTGCCATGCAAAATATATTTGTGTGCGATCCATTCAAAGCCATTGGCCACCACCAAACCCAACAAGAAACCTTTCCACATTATCGCTTTCTCCCTATTCTGTATTGAATATAGGCAATGAAATGTGCTAAATATTGACCTTAAAATAAAACTTCATTGACAAATTACGACAATAAAAAGATCAATATGCATCAGTTTAAAGATTACACAGGCTCTGTATATGGCGGACTTGGGCATTTACTTTATGCCTATAGTCAGGCCAAAGGCTTAGCCATTTCTGAAAAACTTGAACAAGTTCAGAACTTGGAACGCTTTGACTTTTGTCTTTGGCGCGAATTACTGACCGATGTAGATCAGCATTTAAAAATTCCTGCACTCGGCTTAGAGATTGCCGAATATGTACAACCCAAACATCTCGGCATCATTGCCTATATTGCCCTGTCCTGTAATACCTTAGGTGAAGCTTTGTATCGTTATCATGACCTGCATCGTTTGATCTATGATGGCAGCCCCTTACAAGCCGACATGCTAGGGGATTATTTGGCCATTGGCTGGGGAAGTGTTCCTTTTCATCTGACCACTCAAGTCAGCAATGAAATCGCAATTGCCGTGATGTTTCAGTTCCTGAAACATTCTATGGAATTTGAAGATATTCATATTCATGAGGTTCACTTTACCCATCCGGCACCCAAGAATGTCGCGTTATACGAACAGTATTTCCATTGCAAAGTCCGTTTTTCTCAGCCTGTGGCGCAAATTATTTTACCAGTTGCCGAGCTCGCCAAGCCTTTTCGTCAAGGAGACCAAACCCTGCAACATTTGCTGATGCAGCAAGCTCAGGCACTCCTGGATAAACTTCCGAATTCCACCCAATTAGATGAACGTCTGCAACAAGCTATTCTCACCGGACTGCAAAAAAACCTGTATCAAATCGAACCGATTACCAAGCAGCTCAGTATGTCGGTACGGCAATTGCAACGCCATTTACAACAACAAGGCACCACCTATCAGCAGCGTATGCAAGAAGTACGACATTTATTGGCAGAGCAATATTTAAAAGATCGGCATCTCAGCCTGCAAGAAATTGCCTTATTGCTGAGTTATTCCGAACAAAGTGCCTTCCAGCGTGCTTTTAAAAAGTGGACAGGCATGACACCGCAGCAATGGCGACAACAACAATATGCATAAATTTACCTTCAAATCATTAAGTAAATGTCATATCTATTCAGCATGTTATGATTAATCAACCAGCAATTTCCCGATTAATATCAAATATCCTGAAGAATAAAAAAGCTCACGTCGGTGAGCTTTTTTTATGTTCCATGTGAAACATAAGCACTGCTTATAAAAATGGATTTTCAATTTCATGTTCATTCTGACGGTCAATTTTTTCCGGAAGATGAGCTTCATTTTCCAAAGCACTGACCACAGCATTGACAAAAGCCTGCAAGGCTTTCGCTGCCTGAAGCCCGGCCTGATCTTTGGTCAGCTGTAAATTGCCATAAATACTGACACAGTCTTCTTGATTTTCTAAGGTGAGGTCGTGAATGGCATGCGATTCGGTACCATTTTCAAAAGGCTTGAACATTGTATTCTCACTGCTCTTTGTTGTTATTAAAAAGGTAGGATGACGACTTTCATCCTACCTAAAAAAGGCTTATTTCAACAACTGTAAAATGTACTGCAAAAGCCCTTCAATCAACTGTTTAATAATTGCATCTTGAGTATTTGAACCGTTCGTTGCTGCACTGCCATTATTCTCTTGTGCAGGGGTTAAATTTGCTGAACTTGCGGAGGAAGATTTAAACTTTTTCTGCAAAGCGTTAAGCTCATCTGCACTGACTTCTTCGGCACATTGGCTTTCTGCATCCCAATGTGAATAGGCAATTTTCTGAGTTGCTTTCACTGCACTTGCCTTTAGTGGCAAATTGTAAGTATTGCGCTTCTGGTCTTCGGTTAACTGGGGAAAAATATTAATTCCTGTCAGATCTTCCAGAGCACAGATACTGATCACCTGCACTTTCGGTGCAGTATTTTTCAGGGTATTGTCGGCATAGTACACCCCTGCTGCCCCTGTTTTTGGGATATAGATGGCTTTATAGGTCGCTGTTGGAACAATCACCCCATTACCAATTGTCTTCAATTTTTTAGCTGAATACACCGGTCCCGTTACAATATAGACATCCTGCTTCTGCTTGGTCACGATCGCACGAGTCGCTTCTTCCAGCTCTCGCCAAACCTGCTGATTATTCTTCGGAGCTTGCGTTCTGTGTACTACATTCAGTATCATATTTAAACAAAATAACAATAACAAACTGAATAAAAAATAGACAAAATATTTAAAAGCTCTGTTATGCTTTTGATATTATAATCAAGTTGATAATAAGGTATAAAAGAATGATAACTAAATTAAATGTTTTAATAAAACAAGATTTAAATAGTAGTTCATTAAAACTACCTGTATTATTTATTGATAATTATCCATTCCTACCACTTCTACATTATATGATTGATAGGAATACATCACCTTCTAAAAATGAAAAATTAATCCAAGCATGGAAATTATTTTTAAATTTTTTTTTAGTTAAGGGAAACTTATATAACTCTCCCAAAAATATATTATCTGAATTCATAAAGAATTTATATGATGGCACCATTGGCCAAGATGGCATTGACCATTCAAATTTATATTGGGAAGTAAGAAATATTAAAAATGCTAATACAATAATTTCAGAGATAAATTGTGTATTTGATTATTTCTTAGAAATAAACCCCAATGCAACACATTTAAATCCATGGCGTAAGGCTACAACCTTAGAACAGAAAATATTAACAAGCGCATGGTACTACAAAAAAAATAATTCTTTCTTTAATCATCTAATTGGGAAAGATGATAAATCGAATAATACAACAAAGAAAAGATCAGCACATCAAAGAATTCCTACTAGCTTTGATAAGCTTAATAATACAAAAAGCTTTCCAGAAGAAATTTTCTCTAAATTACTTGTAGAAGGGTTTAGAAATAGAAAAAATATCTCAAACTCTGATATATGTAAGATTTCTCATGAAACACATAATATTCGAGATATATTGATTACACTTTTAATGCACTATGGTGGGCTCCGTATAAGTGAGGTGTTCCATCTCTATGTGACCGATGTTATACCGGTTCCTGATGATTCTGATGATTCTGATGATTCTGATGATTCTGATATTGCATTAGTTCGTATATTCCATCCAGAATATGGTCTTCCACCAGAAGATAAATCTATAAATAATAGAAAATCTCTTTTTAAAAACAGAAGAGATTGGTTAAATAAAAAATATGGATTACATCCAAGAAATATTTTAAATAAAGATGATATTTATTATGCAGGATGGAAAAATTTAAGATTAGATGACCAGCAGAATCAATCTATTACCATCCAGTGGTTTCCTAAAAGTGCAGGTAAAATTTTTCTTAAACTCTGGTATGTATATTTAATTGAACGAGCAAAGCATACTCGTCTCTCTAAAAAACACCCTTATGCTTTCGTAAACTTAGAAGGTCATCCATACACAATAAAAAGTTATCAAAATGCTAGAGATAGGGCATTCAAGAGAATAGATTTGATAAATTCAACCTCGTATGGAACAAATACACATTCGCATAGACATGCATATGGTCAACGTTTAGCAGACTGTCATGTTACTGATAAAGTGATCATGAAATGTATGCATCATAATTCATTAAAAAGTCAGTTGATATACACATCACCAACTCAGGAAAGGGTCAGAACAGAATTAGATATTGCAGAGAAGAAACTACAAGAAAAAATATCTAAATATCCTTCTAAGGTTGACAAGCTATCTACTAATGCTAGCTATGAAATACAATCTATTTTAGATCTTGAAAATTTAATCAGAGAATAACAATCATGAATAATAAGACATATATTAACGCAGATACAGGAACAACAAGATCTAAAGAACAAATAAAATTGGGGCTTTTCCCTAGTAGATCCTCATCTTTTTCGTGGCTACTCATTTATGATCCATTGCTTGAAAGTTGGATTGAGCCTTTAGAAAAGGCAATAACAGATATTGCAAAAGATACGAGTAGGTCACGAACTGACTTTATTTATAAAACTATCAATTTATTAATAAAAAATATTGAAGCTTTGGGGTTATCTAAAAAATGTAGTGAATCTTTTTCAACTAAGAATAAAATAGATTTTGATCTTTTTATTAAACTAGAGTTGGATAATAAAAAGCCAATTCAAACTTATACTGCTATGAGATTGATATTGGAAAAAATTATAAAAAATGAATATTCTACTTTCAATAAAAATGAAGTAAAAGTTTTTAGTAATATCAAAAATCCAATGATCCCTATCCCTATAAATAAACAAAATGGTTGTTCTGTCATAACAAATCAATTTTGGGATAAAGATTTCAAATGGTTAACAGATTTAGATACCGAGCTAGAATCGTTACGAGAAATGTTAGTCAGGCAATGGCCCAAAATATGTCAAGAAAAAAATTATTCAAAAAATACTCAAGCATCATTACAACCAGTTCTTAGATGGTTTTTCAGCAATTTAGATAAATTAAATTTACCTAAATATATTAGAGATATCTTATTATCTTCCAGAAATCTTGATTTTTTTGAGTTTTCAGCATTGATACCAACTCAGACAAATTTATCAGCATCATTTCAACTCATTCATACGATTTTTATGCGTGAAATTATTGATAACTACAGCTATATTGATAACGGTAAATTACGAGCACATAAAGAGCATGATAGCCCTTTAAATATTACGAATATAATTCAACCTAAAACAGAAAAGTCCATGCTTTGGATAAGGGACATAAGTACTAAATTATGGAAAATCCAAGAATTCTTCGAATATTATATTCCAATTGTTGGTGAGAGATTTGAACCACACACTCTCCTAGCACATTTACCCAAAATCAATGTACTAGTTAAAAAATTATCAGAATTAGATCTGCCCTCATCGCCAGAAAAAATCATTATTTCTGAAAAAAAAATTCACCTAGATGATTTTTCTAAAATTTATGGATTCAGTAATATTTCACAAAGTTGGGACTTTATTTGTGATATTTTTGATGAGTATATCCGAACAGAACACTCTCATTTTAATGAGAATCAATATTCAATTCCAAACAAAGGGGTTTCGAATCCATTTATTCGGACTAAAATATTATTCAAAACAGATATTACATATTCCAATCTATTAAAATATAACTCAAATTATATTAATTGGATGCCAATTCTGACAGAATTTACCAACACATATTATCTTGATCAAGATAATAATTTTGATAAAGGAAAGGCTTCTTCACATTGGAAAAGACAAGTAATTAGCTGTTTACATATGTTTTTTTGTATTCTGATGCCAACTTTTAATATAAATTCTGAAATAAAAAATCTAATTTTTTCTTCTGAACTAGAGGAAAGCTATACTAAATTTGCAGAAAGTGAAAAATACTCTGTCGAATATCAAAAAAAACACAGATCAATAATACATGATTTATTTTATTTCATACTGAGAAAAAGACCTGAATTTATCGGTATGACATTAGAGGAGACATGGGATATTGAACCCAATTTCAAAAGAAATTCAACTCGTATGAAGGGAATTAAAAGATATGGATTTAAATTTATATCTCTTATAAATCCAAATATGAATGATTGGGTTAATTTTGCAGAGAACTATATTGCTGACAAAAGAACAGAAAAGTTAGATGGATTAAAAAACAACCTAATTCCTTTTTTAGAGTACTTACTTAAATATAATATTATTAATCCTATAGAATACATAACTAGAACTAGTTTTGATTCTGATTTTTTGAGTTTTTTAAATTTTAAGCATAGCAATTTAGCTGAATATTCGAAAAAAGATAGAGTATTCGAAGCTTATAAATTTATTGAATATTTGAGATTGACTTTATTTGAGAATGATCCCGACTCCCCTGAAACAGTATATGGATTTAATCCCCTAAAAAAAATCTATAATGATTTTCTAAGTATTAGAGACCCTGTTTTATCAGAGTCTAACAAAGTAGCGATGCCTGCTTGGCTTGTTCAAAAAATAAAAAATTTATATTTTCCTCTGGATTCAGAATACTTTTCTGAATGGATAAACTGTCACTTGGCACTTGAAAAAGACTTCGTAGAAGTCCCTGAAAATTTGATAGATAAAAATGATCCTGATTGCGTGTGGAGATCAAGAAACATACAGCAACGAGGTCAAATTTTTGAAATATGGAATCCAGTTACTGCAATATTATTTTTTTTATTATTACATACACCACTTCGAAATATTCAGATTAGGGCACTAGATTCTGGAGAATTTGATACATTTACTTTTAATATTAATAAATCTAAAAGTTGGTTTTCAAAAAATAATAACCCTCTCATTACCCATCACACGAAAAAACCTATTTGTCGTGGTGTATTTCATATCTCTGATATAAACAAATTAGATCAAGATTGTAACTCATTATTCATTAATACAAATAAAACCGCTGACATAGATAAAGCTGCAAATAACAAAGGCTATGTAATGCCCTTATTAAATGCCCATCACATCTTGTTTTGGTTGCATAAACTGCGTACTTGGCAACAAAAATATAACCCTATTACTAAAGCCACCCAATGGGAATCAATAACAAATTCCATATATTTTGGCACCTTGAATCCAAAAGTCGTACGACACCGCAATCCAGTAGCATTTCTTTTCCGCAGTTTAGCCAATAATCCTAACGAAAGTCACCTACCTATCCCTGCTGGTAACTGTCCTAATAGATGGTTAGATTTTTTACTTTATGCAGAATTATATTTTAAAGATAATAACTTACTTGGCGAAGATAATGACCTAATAATCCTAACAAAGAACTCAGAAACCAATGAAAATAAAAAAAATCCTGTTTATACGCAACATGGTATGCGTGTAACCATGATTTCATTTTTAGTGCTTGATCTAGGAATCCCTTTGGAAATAGTTTCTAAGATGATAGCAGGTCATTCTAGTATCATTATGACTCTTCACTATACGAAACTTAATACCGCTTATGTCAGAGATATATTAGACGAAGCTGAACGTAAGGTACTAGATGCTCAACAACAAAATTCTTTAAGAAGTTTAAAGCAAAAAACTATCGATTCTCTTAGTAGTGAATTTGCATCTCTAGATGTCGTTAATGCACTCTCTTTAGCTAAAGGTTGCAATGAGTTAGGCTACATAGTCACTGAGGTTGGTATATGCCCAAATGGTGCCTCACTATGCCATATTGGAGGGGAGTGTCTAACACCTGATAGAAACAAAAATATTGAATGGGCTTCTGTTTCTGGTTATCCAAAGAAAAATTGCATCAGATGCCGATTTAATTTGAGCAGTTTAGCCTTTATTAATGGTTTGAAATTCCAGTTTGACCAAGCTGTATATAATATCAATGAACTACAAACTGAAATTGCGAAGGTTTATTCCGAAATCAATCTGTTGGAATCAATTGAATATCAATCATCAATAAATAGCTTACCTTTTTCAGAGGTTAACAAATTAAGAAGATCTAGAGAAAGAGAAGTCGAAATTTCAGCTCAATTGTCTGAAAATATTTCTAATATGCAAGCTGCTCATCATCTTATACAAACATTAATAAAGCTTAATTCAGATTCTTCTAGCAATAATCATCAGCTTGTCACTATAGGAAATATAGGTGATTTACATACAAGCATACATGAAACCTCAAGTAAACTTTACAGCCTGAGCATCATATGTCAGCAAGCTGAAATATATCATACAGATGACGCTGGGAAATATGCAATAAAACAAGCTCAGGCTATAGATTGTATGTTAGACATGAATGGATTAAAGCCTATCATGTATAGGATCCCAACTGAGCTTCAACTTGCAGCGGGTAATAGTTTAATAAAACTTATGCAAAGCCATATGCCTAATGACACCATTATTGAGATTATGCCTTTTCTCGAATGTGAACGTAAATTAGAAGAAATTGGTTTACTACAACCATTTAAAGAAAAGATAGAAAAAATGTCTATTCAATTAACGGCACCGTCAACCTTTAGTCAAGATTTTAAACTCAAATAAACAGAGGTAAAGAAAATGAATGATCCTGAAACATTATTTCAAGAACTATATATCTCAGCTTCAGAAAGGAAAAAAAAAGTTTTGAAGAGAATTCATGATGCCTGTAAGTCTCAATATGAAATACATAAATCCAATGACTTTTCGGTGGCCACCATTTCAAAAATCATTGAAAATGAAGGACCATCAGAGAGAGCTATACATAATAAAACAGGTGCAGATTATAAAGCTTTAATATTAGCTTGGGCTGCATTTGCTGGTCCTAAAAAAACTATAAAGAAGGTCTCTTATGCGAGCCAAGTTGAGCAGGAGCTTTCTCTTATAGAAGATATTGGCTTAAGAACCTTGGCATTAAGTTTATACTCCCAGCTTAAGCAAAAAAAATCTGAAGTTAATCAACTTAAAAAAATTCTCGAATCTAATCTAACAATCAATTTAGCAACTAATCAAAAGCCTTCTGATCAATACATAGATCTAAATATAACTAAAATTGATACCTTACTCCCTATTGAGGTCTCTGCTTTACAAGAGGCAATAAGTAGGTCAACAATCGAAACGAACAATTGGATCATTGACGAAAATGGTGCAGTGAAAGCAGAAAGTGGGCGTAGAATATTTAGAGCTGGGTATGTTTCCGCTGTAAAGAAAATTTTATCAAACTATTGATTACCCTATGTGGATATCAAAAATATAAGCTTAATAACCAATCTGTAATCTAACTGACTTATTACAAAGACACTGTTATCAACAGTTGGATAAAGTGTCTTCACACTAGGTCTTAATACTGTTGTATTTGGTAACTTATAAATACTATGAGGATAGATGTGGCCGCCTCTTTCATAAAGGCGAATATCCTGAATTAAAGTAATAAAATCAGAATCTACCATCAAATATTTGTCTACAACGTTTTCATTTAAATAAATAGTTGGTGCTGAATCATTTAATAATATACCGATTTCATTACCATTATTTAGACGATAGCAAACAGATACTCTCCCTTTTTCAGGAGTATTTGCTACTAGCGGAACAGCTTTTATCGATGACTCAATAAAACGTAAAATATCTTCTTGATATTTATCAACTTCAAAAGACTGAACCAATCCTTTTTTATCTTTGAATGAATTCCAAATCATTCTATTTCACCTGAATTCTAAATTAAATGATGCGAAAATCTTATAGAGGCAAAACCGAATTCTGTTTCATCCACCTATAACCATTCAACACTTCGTTCTTACCAAATCGATTCTTTTCTTCCGACCAAGCATAGAAGTCTTTCATAAGCTGCTCTTCAGTAACAGGTAGTTTTTTCTCTAACAAACGTAACCAACAAGCAAATAGTGTTGCGACTATTTCTATATGATCAGACTTGCTTGTTCTAAAAAGTCCTATTAAGTCATAAATCGCAGTCACATCTTTAGCAAAATACTTATTAAATGCAGATCTATGATCATTACATCTACTGAGAGGTTTGTACTTTAAGTCTCGCTGAGGATCGTAACTAAACCACTCATGATCTTTAAACTTTTTATCTAAATAACGTGCCATAACTGGATCATATGGACCAGCGGCATGTTGTTTAAAGTCAGCCGCCAAATCCATATGTTTTAGTTGTTGGCATAAGTAGATCAACTTTTGCAGTTTTAAATGACCAAAAGTTTGCTCTGTATGCAACTGAAACGTGATTTCAGCAGCTAAAGATAAAAGCTTCAAATCATCATCAACGCTTTCATCTGTAAATAAATCAATTTGATCACTACTTTTTTGCTTCGAATTTTTAACTATCTCAATTGGTTTTTCAAAATGAATAAGATTTTCGGCAACTTTAGGCTTACCAATACTATTCGAATCTTTTAAAGCATTTGATACTAAAGCATCTGAAAGTTCACACTTGATACTATTAACGTGTTTAATTTTATCTTTTAATACATTACAAATATTAAGAAACTCATCAACAGTCTGAATTATTTTTTCTTGCTCATTTAATGGAGGTATTGGTATATAAACTGACTCAAGTATTTCAAGATTAATATTCTTCTGAGCAGTCGCAGGTGCATATTCTAATAATTGCTGTCGAGCTGTTTTCATGAAAAATAAAAGATATCGAGCGCTGTGTAATGGCTCAACTGGTGTAAAACCAACCACACTATCAGGAAAACATGCATCAAAACCTAATATTGCAGAATCAGCAATATTAGCCGCAATTGTGATACACAAAGTTCCCTTAGACCACATTCGACTTTGGGCAAGACCAACTTCACTATATTTTGAATGATATTCAAGAATAATATTTCCTGCTCTAGCAACCTCACCAGTTTGGACTAATGGATAAATTGGTGGATTAAACAGAGCTGGATCATTACGTGGTCTATGTTTTGACTTACCCCGAGCAAACTCTCCTAACTCAGAAAATCTAGCCCAAGCCCAGCTATCTGGAATTTCAAATGGTACTTTATCTAAATCAATTTCGGACAAAGGCTTCGACTTCTTAATCGTCCCTTCTTTTACTAATTTCGCTTTCTCTTCAGCAATTTGGTTTAGCAACTCACTTGCTGGTTCATCATTGGGGTCTTGTTTTACCAACTTCCCCATAACAGCTAACTGCAAAATCGTTTGTTTTAGCTGTTCAATACTGTATTCAGTAGTAAATAATAGATCAAAGTTTTCTGAAATACGCTGCCAATTCTGTTGAAACTCATCAACATCAGATGAGTTAATCAAAACATTCAGTAACGTGTCAACTAATTTATCATGTGCTTCTGAGCTTAAATTTTGCTGCTGTTCAAGTTGATCACAAAGTTGCATTAATTCATCAACTTTAGCTACGATGCGTTTTTGTTCCTCAATTGGTGGTAATGGTATTCTAGTCTGTAATACTGTAGAGGTGTTTAATTCAATCTGATTTGTAGTGCCTGATGCTGAACTTTCTAAATCTTTTTGGATATATGGACTACGGATAACTAAATATATGTAATCAGAGATATTGCCTAAAGTCCGTACAACTGTAACATGGCTATCAGCAACAATATTTTGATAAGTATCAATCTGAAAAAATAGACTTGCACGACCTATAGTTCCAGTCCCTGTAGAATTCCATAAAATATCCCCATCTTTTAGAAAGCGTATTTTTTCATAATTTTCTAAACTTTTAGGGTCAATAAATCGTGCAGGGCTAATATCCAAACCACTCCAACGTACACATTTTTGTGAAATTACAATTTTATCTGACTTTTCTACATATTTAGGGCTTTTTCCCCTTTGAATATATGAGCTTAGATCCTGTAAATATAACCATTGCCAATTGCTAGGAATATGAAATGGGGCTGTAATCTTAGGCAAAGACTTTTGTTTTTTTATTTCACCAACTAAGACTTTCTGATTTTTTTCATCAGTAATCTTCTCTATAAGTAGAGAAACTGGTTCATCTTTTATATTTTGTGGCAATAGCTTCCCACGAATTGCTAAATCTAAAATCAACTCACGAAGCTTCTGTACACCATAAATTGAATTACTAGAACCAGAACTGCGCCCACGCCCCGACTTCTTCTCAGTTTCCGCTGTTAACCAAATATCTAAATGCTCAGTAATGAGTTTTTTTACATCTGTCATTTTACTCATCCTGACTTATTGACCCAAAGCTTCATCTAAAATAGCTTTTAATTGTTGGCGAATTTTAGCCACCTCAGCCTCAAGATTTTCATATTTAGCTAAAAGCTCTTCAGGGTCTTTTACATCCTCTTCAACCTGATGCGGATTTTTAATATCAAGGTTATAACCGCGATCAATAATATCTTGAAGTGATACCTTCCATGCCTGTTCATTTACTACACGACCAGCAAAACCATCACTTTCTTTATCCCACCACGCTTTTAAACCATCAAACTCTTTAAGTTGTAGCGGTTTGGTTTTGTTATAAGCTTTTACACCTTGTGGCAATTGATGCTCATAAAACCACACTTCTTCTGTTTTCTTACCTTTGGTAAAGAATAAGATATTGGTACTAATCGATGTATATGGTGCGAATACAGACTTAGGTAAACGAACAATCGTATGCAGATTACAATCCTCCATTAATTTTTCTTTAATCGCAGTTTTAATGCCTTCACCAAACATAAAACCATCTGGTAATACTACTGCTGCACGACCATGAGCTTTTAAGAGCTGAATAATCAGTACCATAAATAAATCAGCAGTTTCACGAGTCTGGAATTTTGAAGGGAAATTCTTTTCAATGCCTTGTTCTTCTGTACCACCAAATGGAGGGTTAGTCAGAACTACATCTACACGCTTTTCTTTAACCCAATGATTCAGAGAATAAGAGAGCGTATTATCTCGAATAATTTTTACTGGTACATCAATACCATGCAAAATCATATTGGTTGTACATAGCAAATGCGGTAAAGGCTTCTTTTCAATCCCGTAAATACTATTTTGTAATATCTTTTCATCTTCAGCAGTTTGAACATAATTTTCACGTTTATGTTCAATAGCAGAAGTAAGGAATCCACCTGTACCACACGCAGGATCAAGCACAGACTCACCTAATTGAGGATCAATCATCTGCGCCATAAAAGTTGTAACTGCACGTGGAGTATAAAATTCACCTGAGTTCTTCGCTGCTTGTAAATCACGTAATAACTGTTCGTAAATATCACCGAAGGCATGACGTTCTTTAGATTTATTAAAATCAAAGCCCTTTTGAATCTGGTTAATGACTTTACGAATCAAACCTCCTGATTTCATATAGTTATATGCATCAGCAAATACATTTTGAACTACACGAGCGCGTGGATCATCATTTTCAACAGCTAGATTTTGTAATGCTGGGAACAATTCATTGTCGATGAAATCTTTAAGCTCATCTCCTGTCATACCTTCATCATTCGCAGCCCAATTGCGCCAACGAAATTTTTCAGGAATCGGAGATTTAAAAGTTATCCCTTCCAACAAAGCTAAAGTTGCTAGTTCATTCTCTCGATCATCAACAACCTTAAGGAACAACATCCACACCAACTGTCCAAGACGTTGCACATCACCATCAACACCCACATCTTCACGCATGGTATCTTGAATGGATTTAATTGTTCCTGAAATGCTCATATTACAACTGCATTAAACTTAAAAATTTGGCGGCAATTGTATCAATCCAGTGATTAAGATGCATCCTCATATAAATGATCTCCTAGTTCTTTTAAAGCATTTGTATATGCTTCAACCGATCCAAATGATTGAATAATTTCAATGATTGACCCCATTTGGTTAAAAGGCGGAATTTGTAAAATCTTTACATCTTCAATTGGCTCAATCCCCTGATCTGCGTATTTGTCCAGTAAGGCATCTAATACCTGACGAGCCTGATCATTATATTTGGTGAAATAGTTACGTTTACGTACATTGTTGGCGCGTTCTTTTTTAGTTAATGCCGGCTGATCAAAAGCAATATGACAAATCATATCGAAAGGATCGAAATCTTTTCCGACCTCACCCTCTAATGCTTCAAAAATCACACCTTGTTTTTTAAACTCATCAATAATCAAAGACTTTTTAGCAGCACCTTTCCACTTTCTTAAAAAGGCATCTAAAGACCCATAATCTTTTAAAATATGCTGGCGTGTATAGTCTTTTAGGGACTCCGTAACCAACTTGCCATCGTTATCATAAAACTGAACCCGCTCACCAATGACATTAACCACAATATCATTTACATAAAACTTTCTTGGCGCTTCTCCATCACCGCCACCAATGTCATCATCACCTGTTGTTGAGCCATCCTCTGGAATATGCGGATCATCCTCTTCTTCCGGATTAGGCTCATCCGGTGGTACAACTGGGTCATCTGGTTCCGGTTCATAAATTACAACTGGTTCACCATCAAAAGCAGGATCACTAAAAAGCTCTGTTGCTTTCTTAAAATCCATAATCGTAAACCAAATTTTTCCAAACTCTTCGTTGATACGAGTACCCCGACCAATCATCTGTTTAAACTCAGTCATGGACTTAATATGCTGATCAAGCACAATCAATTTACAAGTTTCAGAATCTACACCGGTCGTCATTAGTTTTGAGGTTGTTGCTATGACTGGATAGCGTTCTTCAGGATTGATAAAGTTATCCAATTCTGCCTTGCCATCTTTGTCATCACCTGTAATACGCATGACAAATTTACGGTTTTCCCTAACACGCTCAGGATTTAAATTAACCAAAGCTTGCCGCATACGTTCTGCATGATCAATATCATCACAGAAAACAATTGTTTTGGCATAAGGGTCAGTATTCACTAGAAACTCAGTAATTTTTCTAGCGACAAGCTCGGTCCGATTTTTTAAAACAAGCCCTTTATCCATATCCTTGAGATTGTAGATACGATCAGTGATTTCATTACCATACTGATCTTTCTTACCTTTTTCTGGCCGCCATCCTTGTAAGTCTTTATCCATATCTATACGCACAACTTTGTAAGGTGCAAGGAAGCCATCTTGAATTCCTTGTTTCAAAGTATAGGTATAAACAGGTTCGCCAAAATATGTAATATTTGAGGTGTCTTTCGTCTCTTTAGGGGTAGCTGTTAAACCAACATGAGCAGCTGAACTAAAATATTCTAAAATTTCACGCCAAGCTGAATCTTCTTTCGCACTACCACGGTGACATTCATCAATTACAATCAAGTCAAAGAATTCAGGGCTAAACTGCTTGTAGATGTTCTTTTCTTCTTCTGAACCTGTTACTGCTTGATAAAGTGACAGATAAATTTCATAACTCTTATCAATCATACGATTCGAGATTTTAGTCATGTGCTGACCAAAAGGTTTAAAGTCCTTGTTCTTGGTTTGGTCTACTAGAATATTTCGATCAGCTAAAAATAATATCCGTTTTTTTGCACCGGCTTTCCATAATCGCCAAATAATTTGAAAAGCGGTATAGGTTTTTCCTGTACCTGTTGCCATAACAAGTAAGATACGCTTTTGACCACGAGCAATGGCTTCTATTGTTTTATTAATTGCATTGACTTGGTAATAACGTGGAGTACGCCCAGAACCATCATCATAGTAAGGATATTCGACAATATGCTTTGACTCAGGAGTTTCTAATCCATGATGCTGTTCATAAAGCTTCCATAAACGTTCAGGTGAAGGAAACTCATCTAATCCTAGTTCTTGCTCAACTTCTTCAAATAAACCCGTTTGATCGTGAAATAGGAAGCCATCACCATTACTCGAAAATATAAAAGGAACTTGCAGACATTCAGCATAAGCAAGTGCCTGTTGCATACCAGCTCCAATACTATGATTATTATCTTTTGCTTCAATGATTGCTAAAGGAATATTTTTTTTATAATAAAGTACATAATCGGCTCTTTTTCGCTCACCACGTGTATGCAACTTTCCACGCACCATAATTTGACCGTTAGTAAAAGTAACCTCCTCACGAATTTGGTGGGCTACCCATCCAGCTTGTTCTAATGCAGGGTTGATAAACTTGCTACAAATATCACGCTCAGACAACTTCTTTTTATCCATACCCCAAAACCATATTTTTTATTTGGAATTGAACTAAGCATAATGAATCCTAATGTTTTTTAATAGGAAAATTGAAGATTTATCTGATCAATTTTAAAGTATTTCCATATTAGAATTCACTTATACTAAAATGTTGCATAAGTTTTTTTATGACATTTTTTTTGGTGCTTAAATCATTCAAAATTTGAAGATGTTCTTGTTGAATAACGTCAATTTGGCAAGCTATTTCTGGATACTCTGCCTTTAATTCACTAATGAACAGAGCTTCTTTGCTTTTTGTATTTAAACTGTCTGAGATAGTATTCATTTTTTCTTTTAATACTTTTTCAATCTTTTCGTTAATTTTTTTCGCTCTATAATCCACAATTGGTTGTGTCTCTGTGTACAAAAACACTTTACTGTTTTTGGGATTTTTCTTACGTGTTAAATAACCACATTTATAAAGAACATTAATTCCTTTATAAATTTTTTTCTTATTTTCATCATTGATAAGATCTTCTGATAAAACATTGTTAATAAAAGTCTTAGCCTCCCATTCTTCAATTACAAGTCTATCAAAAAGATCAAAAAAACGATTATAGAATGGCAATACTCTCTTAGACATCTAGCAATCCAAAATCAAAATGAGGATTATAAGCCGTGGACTTATAAACATCAAAAATTAATAGTTCTATTTTTTACTGATCTATCTGAATGAAAGAGTTAGCTAAAGATATTGGAAAATTAATACGCAAAAATCGTGATATTAAAAAAATTAGCCAAGAGCATTTGGCATTACTGACTGGGATAGATAGAAGCTATTTAGGACGTATCGAAAGAGGGGAAGTCAATTTAACTGTCTTAAAACTTTATATAATTGCTAAGTCAATCGATATAAACCCTAAAGATTTATTGCCCTAATATTCTATTTTCTCAAATACTTAAGAACATTTTAAAATATTATTTCTCCGCCAGTCCCATGGAGGGGTGGGACATTTTTCTTTCCATAATCCTATTTTAGATTTACGACTTTCTATTTCTGCATTAGAGTACAATTGACGATCAAGATCTGTCTGATCTTTTTGATAAAATTTATAGTGCCAAGCATAACCTTGTTTTATTTGAGACAAATTACAGTCTGTTTCATCTGCTAAAACTTTTCCAAGTAATCTTCCATATTTGTCTTTTTCAGTCCATTCAATACGAATTTTTTTAGCTTTATACAAACAGTTAGCTAAAACACGCATGCTCTCTTTACCAAATGCTTGGTCTTTCTCTGGTGCATCAATTCCTTGTAAACGAATTTTTTTCCATTCATCTTTATCTTTTATATGGATGGTATCTCCATCAACAACATATAAAATATTACTAATTACGATACCTGCTGAAGAATAGCGAGGATTATTAGCATAGATAGAAGAAATGCAATTTAGATTTAGAAACAATACTAAACTGCAAGTCATTAATTTATTTAAACTTATTAAGCATTTCAAATGTATTACTTCATCAATCTTAGAAACTGCGGGTTCTTAATTTGCATTTGCATATTATTCTTATATTCCTCTATAGTTCCTCGACCACAAAATCTCTGACCAAGTTTTGCATCAATTTTACCAAAACGTTCTTCAAACCAACGGTAATCATTATCCCATACTAATATTGTCAATGTTTGATTTGGATATTTTTTATCCAAGTTCAAATAATGACGATTAGATAAATGCTTTGTTTCAACTAATTTACCGCAAGCCATAACCGACTGACCTACATAAAAAGGAGCCTTTAAAGCTTCTATTTTTGCTTCTGCGGCGAATGCAGAAGACACCATGCTTAAACAAAATAAACTTATACTTAATTTCTTAAACATTATTTTCTTCATGACTTTAGATATTCCAAACAGTTATAAAAACTACTAATGCAGTAATAATTATGAGTAAACACCAGAGTATAATTTGATCTTTATTAAGCCCCGTATTTTTTAAATTACCTTTATTCAATAACTTTGACTTATATACCTCAAGAGTTATACGGTCTTTTTCCAACTTTAAGCTATGTAATCTTTGTGCTTCTAATTTTCGTTTAGCCTCGTCTTCTGCTTTTTTCCTGTTTCGTTCCTCTTGATCTTTAAAATATTGTTCTAAAACGAGGAGAAGAAAAACAAAACCTACTATTCCTATAATGATACCCATAATATTAATTTACTTGCTCTAAACTGCTTAATTCAATCTGTGGAGTACCTCTATATGACGTAACTTCACCAGAAATACAGATACTATTACCCACATATTGATTCAAATTTACAAAATTAGAAATATCACTTGACCAAATGACGGCTGTCAAATTTTGCCTAGGATAATTATTACCAAAATTTAAATATGTACCTTTTGAAAATTCTTTTATTTGTACAACCTGTCCGCAAACTTTCTTATATTCACCAATATAGTTTGAAGCATCACTAGCTTGTATAGAAGATGAATCTTCCGCATGGGATTCAAGAGGTTGACTCTGAGCAGGCACTTGTTCCACTTCAATTTGAGGTGAATCATTCACTACAGGATCAATGTCTGGCGACTCATTAGAAATTTTATTAAGAGAAGGTTCAGAGTCAACAATTTTGCTTACTGTGTCCTTAGAATCAGTATATTTAGTATCTGAAGGTTTTTTATTTTTAATAATATATGCGGTTATGCCCACTATAGAGATAACTATAAGCCCTAATAAAACCATATGAATATGCTTTATACCAATGGGTTTATTTGATGCAACTATCAATTCAGGATTATTATTTAAATCTGATGCCTGCTTTTTCTGTTCTAGGCTAGCTGTTCTTACATCTTCATATTTTTCAGATTCTAAATTAATCGTTTTTACATCTTCTTTCAATTTGTCTTTCAAATCTTCAAGCTGTTGACTAAGCCCCAACATCATTTGATTGATATTTTTTAATTCATCTGCGGCTGTATAATTATGTGAAACTTCTTTTTTATCTTCTATCTGTGCCTTTAAAGACATAATTACAGAATTTAGATGTTTAAGCTCCTTTTCATGATTATTCAGTTTGCTAAGTTCTTTTACTTCTTGTAATTGCTTTTGATAATCATTAAGAGATTCTTGTATCTGCTTTCTAGACTCTTCATCATTCATGTGCTTACTTTTCTGGTTAAATAAAATTGTCTGAATTTCGTTGATAACTCTATTTGGATTATTCAACCAAGTTGTATTGGCGTAACGCACTAAAGTACCAACTTTAGCGACTAATGCATTTTGTCTCTCTAAAGTTTTTTCCAATAAATCATGTTGAAATTTAAAGCGTCCATCAAGCTCAATTGATAGAAAGTACCCTTTTTCTGCATTTTTTATACAAAAGTCAATATAACGATTACCTCCATCAAAATCAGTAAAATGATATTGAGGAATGACATCTTCTGGATTTAAATTATTGATTTTTGAAAGGATATCAATGACAAATCTTTCTTCAAAATCTGCAGGATGTTGCATTAATTTCCTATTGGAATTTATCCAATTTCCCCAAGTTTGCATCATATCCCTAAAATAATAAAATAAAATTCAAATCATTATATTAATAATTTGAGGATTATCACCTCAAATTCTAAAAAATCTTATCACTAATTATTAGATAACTAATGGTTTATTAGAGTTTAAACTCCTTCTGAAGCTTGGTTATCTCATTTTCTGGAACTTCATTGGCACATTGACTCTCTCCATCCCAGTAAGAATATTCAATTTCTTTATTCAAAGCTAAGTCGCTTTTACTTAAAGGAAGGCTATATGTATTTCTTTTTTGATCTTCCGCTAACTGAGGAAAAATATTAATTCCAGTGATATCTTCCAACGCACATATACTGATCACCTGCACTTTTGGTGCAGTATCTTTCAGGGTATTGTCGGCATAGTACACACCTGCCACCCCTGTTTTTGGCATATATATGGCTTTATAGGTCGCTGTTGGAACAATCACACCCTTACCAATCGTTTTAAGTTTTTTCGCAGCAAATACTGGTCCAGTAACCACATACACGTCTAGATTCTTCTTAATCGCAATACCCCGTATTAAATATTCTATTTTTGTTAGTGCTTCTAAATTTGCAACTGGTGCTGTATTTGCCAATGAAAAACTGTCAAATTGAGCAGTTTTGTTTGGCATATCTGCATTTGGAGCTAAACGCCAACGAATATATCCAGAACCACGATAGTCTGAAAGCTTAGAACGATAATAAGGAGGAATCCTTCCCTCTTCATGAAAATTATCTTCTCTAGGTACATTTTGACTTAATCGTTGAGAGGTTAAACGTTCAGCTACCCAAAGTGGAGTTTTTGATACTCCTGAGTACATTACATTAAAACTATTAAAACATAATGGAAAAGTATGTCTCTGTAAACTTTCCTTATTTAAATAGGGTGGGACATTATTGTAAAATTGTTCTAAGCATTTTTTATCCGAGATTGAATAGAGCTTAACCAAAGTTGTTGATACCTGATCATAATAGAAAGCTAATCCAAAACTACTAATTGCTATAATTGCTAAAACTACTTTAATAAAATTTCCAGATAAAAAACCGGAATCAGCTTTATATTGACTTTTACGTTTTGGCATAACCATCCGACTAGCTAATAAAAATATACATTATTTAAAATTGCTCTCTTATTGAAGAATTTTAATCATTAAACTTTGCAGAAAATTCTGCAACCATTCCAAAAATTTTGATTTTATATTCTCAATGAATGTATTTTGTTCACTAATAGGCTGACTAGATGAATTATAACTAGACCCATTATTTTCAATGAATCCAAATTTTATTCCTGTCTCAGTAACAAATTCTTCATAAGATATTGGTTTGGGTACAATCTTTGTAGATTCATTTTTAATAAGATATACCCACACTTTATCTTCGCTAGTGTTATAAACTAATTTAAATATTCTAGTTGGTTTCCAAACTTTGTTTTTACCGATCTTAACTGAATTTTCTTTTTTATCGAAAATAATGCCAGAAAGAATATAAGTATCTCCTTCAGATCTTAAGATATATTTCCTAACATCAGTCTCAATTTTTTTCCATGGACCTCTATTATTGTCTGAATCTTGCGGAAAAATATTAGATAATGCAAAAGTTTGAGCCATACCCCGAGCTGTAATTGAATTACCAGCTGGTACTAGATGTCCTCTATCAACGCTAGGCCGAACATTTTTATAATCAGATGCTTTTGCTCTACCCTTATTAGGCGTTCTAGGATCAGAATAAAAGAAATCTGTCCTTTTCAAACCTTCGCTTTTGTTTTTAATTTGTTTAGCACTTAATTTTTCAATAACTAGAAGCGGTGTTTTAGTAATATCTGAATATACTACAGCAAAGTTATCAGAACATAGCTCCCTTATACTCCACTTCATCTTATTAAAATATGTTAACTCAGTTGTCTCTTTTGGATTTTTTTTAGGAAATAAATCAGAACAACCATCAAATGAATTTTGTTTTTGTTTACTACTATATAATTCTATCGGCCTTTTCTTAGCAATTTCTGAATAATCTACAACACTAATATTTTCTTTAGCAAAAGCTAATGAACTATTTAGGCAAATACTAAATATGATTAAATAAAAACTAAATTTCACGATTATCTACTTAATAAAAAATATATATGATATAAAAATATGATTATCATATTTTTATATATGTTTAAAAACAAATACTTAACTTAATATATGATATAGCTAGATGGATAGAACTTGCGGCACCATATTGGCTAATGAGAAACTGTCAAACTGCGCATCTTTATTCGGCATATCGGCATTGGGTGCCATGTGTCCGCGGTCATAGCCCGAAGCTTTATAGTCTGCCAAGGTCGCTCGATATTCTGTCTTTAGACGTGTTTCTTCATGGAAATTGTCTTCACGTGGAATTTTATGGCTCAAGCGTTGTGGCGTCAGGGCTTCTGCCACCCATAAAGGTGTTTTCGATACCCCCGAATACATCACGTTAAAGCCATTAAAGCACAGCGGAAAAGTATTTTTATTCAGGCTTTTTTTGGCCAGATACGGCGGAATATCGCGGTAAAACTGATCCAGACAGGCCGAGTTGGAGACTGATGGCAATGAAATCAGCTGTTGAATTCTTTCTTGTCCAAAGGCAATTGCAAAACTACTGGTTGCAACTACTCCCAAGATAATTTTTAAACTATTCCGCTTTAAAATTTGCATTACAGATTGACCCGTTTTACCTTTCTTGACTGCCATTTTGAGACCAACCCTCATTTTTCACGAGCTTAACAAGCAGTGAAAATGAAGTATATGTAGCAAATTTTATTTGCTTAACAATTAGCCTAAAACTGTTCAACAAAAGCACAGTTGTTGTAACAGTCTGTCTCATTTTCTAAAGCTTTTCTAACCAGTCTTAAGAGCTTTACGTATGTTTGATTGAAAAACCGATGCTGCTTATGACAAGGTAAAAATACGCAAAAAATCTGAATAATGATTGCTAGGGAGTATTTTATGCATTTTAAGCTTTTAGGTTTAAGTCTGGTTACAGGAATGATGAGTGCAACGGCATTCGCAGAACCAGCCATTCAACCGGGCGATACCTTAGAAAGTCTATCTAAAGTCAAAGTAAGCACTGCAGTAAATGGTCAGGCAGGTTCGATTGAAGAATTAGTGGCTAGCGGTCAAATCCGCATTGTGGATGCAGGTCAAGTTGCTACCAAGGCAAATGCAGCGAGTTCTGAAACCGCAGCACAAGCCAGATCAGCTTCAGATGCAACTGTGGCACAAAGCTCAGAGATAAATACAGCAGCACAAGTTGATTCATCTAGCGCACAAGCAAATGAATCTGCTATTGAGCAAACAGCTCAGGCTGTATCTGACCATGTAGATCAGATACAACAGAATAGCGAATTAGCTGCACAACAGGCGGAACAAGGTTCCGATCAACAGATTGCAACTGCGCCGGTCAATCAATCTGCTGCTGATGCACAAGTCAATGCAGCAAATATGCCTCAAGCAGAACTAAGCAATGAATCTGCGGCTGCCGCACCAGCAAATCATGTTGAGACCACTGCAACCCAGGAAGCCTTTGCAGCCACTCCTGAAGCAACACAGCCAGATGATGCAGTACAAGCAGCACCAGAAGCTGCTGTAATCGATGCTCCGGTAAAGGTCTCTCCTGAAGTACCAATGACAGAGGCAACAGAGAACTAATCACGCTCTTTTTCAGGCTTTCATCCTCCAAATAAAAAACCAAGGATTTTCCACCTTGGTTTTTTATTGTCTATACGATCTGAAACTTAGATTTCGATTTGACTGCCTAATTCAACCACACGATTGGGAGGAATCCGATAAAAGTCACTCACCGGACTGGTATTGCGCTGCATCGAAATAAACAGCTTTTCGCGCCAAGAGGCCATACCGTCACCCACTGTACTAATAATTCGTTCACGCGAAACAAAGAAGCTGATTTGCATCAAATTATATTCAAGTTCAATCGATTGGTAGACCGCTTCGAGTGCCTGCGGAATATTCATCTCATCTTTAAAACCGTAAAACAGTTCAACCCGATAAAAATGGCGATTCATCATTTCTACTTGGAAGCGATCCTGATCAGCGACGTAAGGAACATCTTGAATTTTAACCGTCAAAATAATATTTTTCTGATGCAAGACCTTATTGTGCTTCATATTATGCAACATGGCATGCGGCACCACGGTGGGAGTACCCGTGAGAAATATAGCTTCCCCTTCTACCCAATTGGCTTGCTCATCGATACTTTGCACGAATATATCTAAAGGTAAGGTATCTTGCTGGAGCTTGGCGAAGGTCAGTTCACGCCCTTCTTTCCATGTCATTAATAGAAGGAAAGCAATTCCACCTATCAACAGTGGAACCCATCCCCCAGAGAATACTTTGAGTGAGGTTGCGCTTACCAATACCAAGTCCAATACCAAGAATGGAGTAATCAGCAGCATCAGTTTCGGTAGGTTCCATTTCCATGTGTAACGAATAAACACAGCAATCAGTAAGGTGTCACATAACATGGTCATGGTCACAGCCAGACCATAAGCATGAGATAAGCGTGAACTGGTTTGGAAAATCAAGATCAGTACAATAATAGAGGCCAGTAAAACCCAGTTCAGTAAAGGCACATAGATTTGTCCCTGTTCTGAGTCTGATGTGTGCTTAATGGTCAGTCGTGGTAAATAACCCAATTGAATGGCTTGACGTGCTAAAGAGAACACCCCTGAAATAACAGCTTGAGAGGCAATGACTGCGGCCATCGTTGCCAAGAAAATCATGGGGTATAGAGCCCATTCAGGCACCAATAAATAGAATGGATTTTGAATCGCACTTGGATCGCGAAGTAATAATGCCCCCTGACCTGCATAGTTGATTAACAAACAAGGTAACACCACAAAAAACCAGGCCAAACGAATAGGAACAGGACCAAAATGGCCCATATCGGCATACAGGGCTTCCCCGCCTGTCACGGTCAGTACGACCGCGCCCATAATAAAGAAGGTCATTAAGGGATGAGTGACAATAAACTGGAAAGCCCAATGTGGACTAAACATCCCCAAAACTACAGGAGTCTGAATAATGCTAGAGATTCCCAAGAATCCGAGTGCTAAAAACCATAATAAAGTTATTGGACCAAAAAACTTGCCCACAAAGGCTGTTCCATACTTTTGCATGATGAACAATATGGTCACAATCGTAATGGCGATTGGTATAATATAAGGGTCTAAAACATTTGTAGCGATAGAAAGCCCTTCAACTGCAGATAACACTGAAATTGCGGGGGTAATGATGCCATCCCCAAAAAACAGGGAAGCACCAATAAAGCCAATCGCAATTAACAGTAACTTTTTTTGATCACTAAAATTTGTATTACGCAAATTTAGGGCCAACAGCGCCATAATTCCGCCTTCACCATTGTTATCTGCACGCATAACAATGGCGACATATTTAATGGTAATGACCAGTGTCATGGTCCAAAAAATAATCGACAAAATACCCAATACATTTTCAGGGTTAATCCCCAAGCCATGTACTGTATGGAATGATTCTTTCAGCGCATAGAGTGGACTGGTTCCAATATCTCCAAACACAACCCCTAATGCTGCCAGAGTAATCGCGGGCAATGCGGCTTTTTGTGCAGTACTTTGCATATTTCGTCTTCGTTTTGAACACTATTTTTTCGCAATGATATCATTGAGCAAAAACTTTTGCTCTAAATCAATTGTTTCAACTTGGCAGAAGGGCTTTTTTTCGCTATCATCGCGGCGCAATGGTGAAGTGTCCGAGTGGCTGAAGGAGCACGCCTGGAAAGTGTGTATACGTTAATAGCGTATCGAGGGTTCGAATCCCTCTTTCACCGCCAAATTCGATTTTTATAGTAGTTTACCGTAGTGCAAAAGGCTTGATTCTAAAGGGATTGAGCCTTTTTTTATACCCAATACAATACGGTGGATTACGGTAGTATACCGACAACTTTGTCGGTATATTTGTCGGTATAAATTCAAATCAGCTAAATTTTGACCACCAATCCAAAGAAGTGCTGATTTTGTACCGACAACTAGGAGAAATCAGAATGGCAAAACAGTCTAATAAGCTGACTGCTAAAGGCGTTAAGAACCTTAGCTTTGATGTGAATGGTGCAAAGAAGCAAAGACACCCTGACGGCGGTGGCCTATATTTATTGATTGATGATACCGAAGCGAAGTATTGGCGCATGGATTACCGCCGACCAGTGACGCAAAAATATAACACCCTTGCAATTGGTACTTATCCAACCATTAGCCTTGAACAAGCTCGAACAAAGAGAGAAGAATTTAAAAAGATGCTGGCAGATGGTATTGACCCAGCCGAGCAACGGAATAATAAAAAACGCGAACAGCTTGAAACCTTAGAGAACACTTTTAGTAAATTTGCTACGGAATGGTTAGAGATTCGCAAGCATGAAGGAAAGGTGGACAGTGAAACAATACGCAAACTTGATAAAGATATACTGCCCTTTATTGGCAAGTTGCCAGTAGCACAACTGACTACTGAGCAACTGGAACGAGATGTGACCGATGCACTTGTTGAACGTGGTGCGCTTGAATCGGCTAGACGTGTTAAGTCAATTATGAATATGGTGCTTAAACTTCCATTAAAACGCCGAATCATTACTTATAACCCTGCTCCCGACATTAGCCTACCCCAACCCATCAAAGGCAATCACAATGCTGTGACGAATGAAAAAGAGCTGGCCGATCTACTCCGTAAAACGTGGCGTTTAACTAAGGACTTCCCACGTACAAGAATCAGAACCGAATTAGCACTAAAGTTGTCAGCTTACATTTATCAGCGTCCAAACGAGATACGTGGCCTACTATGGGAATCAGTCGATTTTGAAAACAGATGCTTGTCATTTGCAGCAAGTAAAACAAATCAAGACCACATAGTACCGCTATCAATTCAGGCTTATGACATTCTCAAGGAACTTGAAGAACTGCGGACTACTTCAAAATATGTATTCCCAAGCGTCAAAATTTCATCTGAGTGCATGAGTACAGACACCCTTACTCAAGTATTAAAGCGATTAGGTTTTAAAGGAAAGCACACAGCACACGGATTCAGAGCAACGGCGAGAACATTGCTCGATGAAGAAATTGAATACAGAACCGATATTGTGGAGCACCAGCTTGCACACAAGGTTAAAGACCCAAACGGTACAGCTTACAACCGAACTAAGTTTTTACGCCGTAGACGTGAAATGATGCAGCTATGGGCGGATTATTTGGACACGCTTCGTCAAGGTGGGGATGTATCAAGGTTTAAGCCAAATAATGATAGTGAAAACTTGATTCAATTCAAACAAAACATTAAAACTGCATAAATTTCAGTATTATTGAATAGTCAGGTATAGGAGGCATCCGACAAGCAAGTACCCAACTTGTTTACCTGACTGCTTTTGGGTGCGCCGTGGGAGGCAAAGTGCAATATTTAAATCAAATATATACCTATAATCTTTCTTTGAAGGAACAAATTTTTAATAAGATTATTAGTATTGCGGTAGTTTCAAATCGAAAGAACGTATCTTTGTTCAAACCAAATAATCAATTCGAAATCTTAACTCCCAAAGAACTGAAAGCATTAATAGAAAAATATACAAAAAAATGTTTCCAATATTTTTCACTCGATGAAGAAAGAGAAAAATTTAAAGAGATGATTCGAGTAAATAATTCCTATGATGAATTTCAGTATTTAATGTATTCATTGTGGTATGACAATTTAATTGAGCTAAAGAATCAAAAAAATTTCAATGACTTAAAAAAACTTTACACGTCTAGCTTTTTAATTAATTACAGTTCAGAAATCCCTATTAAATCCAGAATCGACCACCAATTTTGTTTAGATAAATTTAATAATTTTAATGATGAAATGTATGCAAGTTTTATCAAAGGAATAACCCCTCCAACACTTGAAGACGGTATAACCGTATTAGATTATTCTAGCCTTCATATAGATATGCTGGGATTAAATGGGCTTTTTTGGAAATATTGTTCAATTAACGCTACTTTTGAAACAGTGGGACAATCTATTGATTTAACTCGTTATCTACACGACCTATTGAATGATGCAAAAATTATTGCAGATAAATTGTTTCAAAATAAAAAGCCATCAGTTGATATAACGAAAATAGCATCTACCGGAGGTAGGGCAAAAGCTAATAAGTATTTAGAAAAAATGAATCCTATCTTTGATGAAGTGTTTGATTTATACCAACACCCAGAACGAGCAAAAGTAGAAAAATGGACAAAAATCGAATGTGCAAGGTATTTTTTAAGACAATTTTATTTAAATAATCCACACGCTCAAGAGGATAATTATTTAAAAGATTTAGACCCTAGAAAATTAGCGTCAGAAATAACAAAGAGAATAAATGCCCGTTCCACTAAAAAATAAGTCACTCTGCTAGCAAAAAGGTCATTCTGCTAGCAGAGAGGTAACCTTGCTAGCAGCGTTACACACACCGATATAAAACAACAACATACTAACTCTAACGCCGTTGCAATACGGTACATAGTTAGAGGTTTTTTATGTCCACTGAAAAATTCAACCATCCCCCAAAAGGCTTTTACCGTATGTCACAGCTTGCGACTACGGCTGCACGTAAAGAACGCAAGTACACCACCAAAGATGGCACAACTCGAATCATCAAGGCACGTCCTGAACGTCAAGGCAAACTGCCAATGGGTGAAACAACTATATGGGAGAAAGTACGTACTGGCGAGTTCCCTGCCCCGATCAAGTTAACCGAGCGCATCACTGCATGGCGTATTGAAGATATTGAAGCATGGATGGCTTCGAAAGGTTTGGAGGCTTAAACACGATGCAGCAGCACAAAGAACTTGAGCTTTCTACTGATGGCTTTTTGATTAATGCCAACGTGAACCCGATCCAGTGAGGGCAAGAACATGAATAGCACCCAATTGCAGCAAGTTTTAGACCATCTCAAGCAAGGTGAAACCATTTCACAGGCAGAGGCTATCGACCTTTTCGGTTGCTACCGTTTAAGTGCAATCATCCAACGTTTACGCAACACAGGTTATGACATTGTGACCCATAACATTTGCAATAAGTCAGGCTTTGGCAGACATGCACGTTATGAACTTATTAAGTAGGTGGCAACATGAAAGAGTTATTTTTTGACTTATTCAAGGGCATATTTCTAGGCACTTGCTTTGTTATATTTTGCTTTGTTATTGCAAGTATAAACAGTTCTGTTTATTCTAAGACCGTTCATCCACATGATGAATCAGTTTTGACAGACTGCAAATTATCAAACGGCGTACATTCCGCTCCAAGCGGTTTTTTTGTGCGTAATATCTCTATGCGTTCGCATGTTATGGCGGAGCTGGAGAGGGACACATTTATGTGTGCAGGTATCCGTTTGAGCCTGTCTGTCAACCCTTTTCAGCCTCGCCACCATTATTTGACAGTAATCGGCAAGGCTCCTTTAAATTCAAACGGAGCGCATTCTAATGCCTAAAAACATCCATCAAATTACACGCCAACGCATCCAGTCCTCAGACTTTGCACAAAAACAGGGACTATTTAAGCGTATTTCCTCAGTGCTAAAAAAAGTATGGGGAGAGTAATCATGCCTAATCAAATTAATACCGAATCATTTGTTAATCCTGAATATCAATCAAAAGAAAGAATCCAAGCATGGATTGATGCAATGGCAGATAACAAACGCTATTGCTTTTATATCGCCGTGGGACTTGCAAATAGTGATATTGCCTATCCTCTAGGAAACTGGAATATTCCTTTTTACTCTATTGAGGAAGCTAACCAATTTAAGAATGAGGCTCAGTTAAAATACCCAGATTGTAGTTTTGATTTTATTGTAGGGACTTTGCATATTGATCAGGCAATGGAAGCCGTTTCTTGTGTATTTTGGGCTAAATGGCAAAAAAAACATAATGAGCGTATTTCTTTATTAAATAATAATGCGGGGTAGCCACAATGCTTGATTATGACCACCCCAAAGAACTAATAACACCCGAGCAAATTATAGCTGATGCTAGGGAGTTAATGCCAAAAAAGGCAATATTTTCTCATACTCATGCCTTTACAAAAAAAGTCATTGAAAGCTATTCAATACAAGACTTTGATTTAAATGTATTGGTACAAAATGAGCCAAAAGGAAATATAAGAACCGTTGCAGATGAAACGCTTTATAAGGGCTGTGATATTGCAGGATTTAAAGCTATTCCATTGTATAACCTTGAAAGCAAAGAGCTTGTAGGCTATTCAGTGTTAAATAAGGGCAGTAAAAGCATTGCTACCGTTGGAAGTGGCACACCAGTAGCCAATATGCGCCTATCGACTGCACAAGTTTTTATTGCTACTGATAATTTTAATTTGTTTTGTAAGTTATCAAAACTGAATTATACCGCCGTGTTTCATTCACAAATTGACCAAGCATTTAAGCTGCTAGATAAATACTTTGATGCTTATAAGCCTAGAATCATTGCAACCAACAAACAGCTTGAACACAACAATGATTTAAAGATTCACTTTGATGCTGATATATCGCATTTAACAGATGAGCAGATCAGACAGGCATTAAATGGCAAGTCAGCAGAGATACAACCAACATGGGGTGAATTAATCCCATTTGACACCGATGCAACAGATAACGACATTCTACGATTGGCAAACCTTACCGAGTTGCAATATGAACAGACACGAGCAGCAGAAGCCGAGCATCTAGGAATACGTGCAAGCATCTTAGATAAACTTGTTAAAGCCAAGCGGAAAGAGATAGCGGAAAGTCAGCAAGAGGATGATTTTTTTGACCATGTGCAAGCATGGCACTTGCCTGTAAATGGTGGCGAGCTACTCAGCAGCATAGAGCAAGTGATAGATAATCATATCGCTTGTGAGCCTCAGACACGGATTGCAGCAGCGTTGTGGATTCTCTACACATGGGCAATAGATGCAATGCACATTGCCCCAATCGCTTGTATCACTGCCCCTGAAAAAAGGTGCGGTAAAACACAGCTTTTAACGCTGATTGGCGAGCTTTGCTACAAGCCTTTATCGACCTCAAACATATCTGCCCCAGCACTATACAGAGCTATTGAGGGCTGGAAACCAACATTGTTGATTGATGAAGCAGATACGTTCTTAAAAGAGAATGAGGACTTACGAGGTGTGATTAATTCAGGTCACAGCCGTAAAAATGCTTTTGTTGTTCGTTGTGATGGAGATGACAATAAGCCTAAACGCTTCAATGTTTACTGTGCTAAAGCGATTAGTGGTATTGGTCATCTACCTGAAACCATTAAAGACCGCTCAATTATTTTGGAGCTACGGCGCAAGCTGCCCAGTGAACAAAAGCAGCGTTTACGACATGCAGATCAAACCGAATGGCACAACATCAAAAGTAAATGCCTAAGATGGGTAAATGATAATTTTGAATCAATAAAAAGCACTCAACCACAATTGCCCGAGCAACTACATGACCGAGCGCAAGACAACTGGGAGAGCCTTTTTATTATTGCTCAACTAGCAAGTGATGAATGGCTTGCAAAGGCAAATCATGCAGCATTATTAATTGATGGCACAGAGGTTGAATCTCCTAGCGTAAATGAGCAACTTCTTACCGACATTAAAAAGATATTTGAGCAACACGGCTATAAAAATATGTTTAGTGCTGGACTGATTGCAGCCCTCAATGAAGATGAGGAAAGCACATGGGCTACATGGAATAGAGGTAAGCCAATCTCTCAACACCAATTAGCAGCACGCCTAAAACATTTTGGCATTAAATCCAAAAAGGTTCGGGTGGGTGCAGAAGTAAAAAGCGGTTACGAGTTAAGCCAATTTGATGATGCGTTTAAGCGATACATCCCTGAAAGGGGTATTCAGGTCGTAACATCGTTACAACCCACGACACATAAGGCTTGCAGCGAAAAACAAAACGTAACACCGAACAATGATGTTACGTTTCAAAATTCGCTCAAACCCACGCCACACAAGACTTGTAACGATGTTACTACCCAAAACAGGGTTACAAGGAGTGAACAGCATAGTAACGGGGTAACGACAGCAAAAAAACAGGTAAAGGCTAAAGTATCACAGCCTAATGAAGTGATAGACACAAAAACGATTGATATGTTCGGGGGTGGAATATGAACATGCAAAAGGCACTTAATTTGATTCAACTTGCCAAGTCGTATCAATGCAGATTGTTTATTGCCCCACCTGATCAACTGAGATGGGAAAGCCCAGTGATGCCACCGAATGAACTATTGGAGGAACTGAAAGCAAATAAGCCCATCTTGATTGAATACCTGAAACATACGAGCCGTGACCTTTCGATATTGGTTAAACGTGCTTTAGATGGCTACCAATGGATGTTAGACCGTAAGCGCACCCATTACCGCTACAATGGCGTACCTATGATTACAGCGAGAGTATTAGCGAATGAGTGGCGAGAAACAGTTAAAGGTGTGTTAAAGGTCGATGATGCTGAATTGAATATCATTGAGAGATTGCTCATTCAAAGTGGGCAGCTTGTATATTTTGACCATGCAAAAACATTCCTTACCACTCCCGACCAGCTAGAACAGGACTATTTACCCGATGACAGCACAGGTACAGCGTTTAATACTTGGTTATCTATGCCTTGTGAATTTATATACAGTTGAGAATTAAACAATGGCAAATTTAAATAGAGTAACTGTAATGGGGGTATTACGCCGTGACCCTGAAACTAAGAATTTCCCCAACGGTGGCAGTATTACTTCATTCAGCATTGCAACTATTGATAATTGGAAAGCTAGACTACAAGCGAACGCAAACAGGCTACAGAGTGGCACAGAATCGCCACCAGTAACCGATTGACCAAGATTGCGAGGGGTAAGTACCTCAAGCAAGGCGGAAAGGTTTATATAGAGGGTTCATTGCGTACCCGAAAGTGGAAAGACCAAAGCGGATATGAAAAGGAAATAACAGAGATTCGAGCCGATGAGCTGCAATTGCTTTAATAAATAGCCTCCTTAACTGGGGGCTTTTTATATCGATAAAATCGAACTGAATCGACATGGCATAGATAACGTGTCGACTGGGTACACCTATAGCTAAACCTAGTCATAAGTTAGCTATAACTAGTTATCTGCAATCCCTATTTTTGTCATGCTGCATCCAACAAGAACGCCGTATTTTACAGATACGGCATATCTTGAATTTACCTTGAGAAAACAGCATAAAAACCTTATTAAACAAGGTAGAAATTATTAATATTTATTGGCAAAAAATACCAAAACAAACCACCTAAAATAGCCCCATACTGAATGTACTAATTTTAAATTAACCCTAAACCAAAATTTAGTAATATAAAACAAATGTTTATGGTTGTTTTTTATATTTTTTATAGCTGTTTTAGCTGTTTTAGCTGTTTTAGCTGTTTTAGCTGTTCCGCAAATTAACCCCATGAAGCAAATTGTCAAGCATATTTTTTTAGAGGGGTTCTATTGGCAAAAACTACCAAAAATAGACTAAATATAAGCATTTTTTAATAAAATTTAGCAAATCATTAAATTATCTTTATAAAACAATAAATTAAAACCAAAAATCACAATAAAATACGCCGTTTTACCTGTTTATGGAAACTACCTCATGGGCGTAAAAGTCAAGTGGTTTTTTCTATTGGCAAAATATTACATTTTAGGAAGAAAAATGACTGATTATGAAATTAAAAAAAGCCCCCAAGTTCATTATTAAACGTGGAGGCTTTTCTGCAAAGATAGTGTTTTATAATTGCATAATATCCAATCTAAAAAAACTACTCTAATACTTGTTTTTTGTTTTTATACAGTTTGTTTTTTAGGTTTTAAGGCGTGGTAAAAAATCATACCCATAATAATTGATGTACCAATACTGCTAAAAAGATGCTGCTCAATAGCGAAGTCTTGTTGCATTGATTTAATACCCACCCAAACAAGTACACTGAGGAAAAACCAGATAAGCGTTATAGCTTGTTTTTTGTTTATCGACCAATTAGCTATCCCTGGCTTTGCATTAACTACAGCTTTACCAACAGCAAATGAAATAACTGCATGAATAACTATGAGAATAAGCCCCATATACCCTCCTATTTTTTATGATTAAAGAAAAGACTATGATAAATAAAAATAACTTTTAAAATCTGAATAAGTGAGTTACTTAATATAATTCAGTGACTAGCTCAAAGATACTCAGTTCAACATACCAAAAATAATGTACAACAGTTACCGTAAAGTTACCCAACTATTCGAATTACTCGACCAGTAAAAAAGCAGATTGGAAGAAACAGCAAAACCACTTATATTTTTTTCTGCTATTAAACTCATTCAATATATAAAATTACCCGAATCGAGATTTAAGGAATCTAATTGACGATACGTGTACCGACATCATAACTTTTTTCACTTGTCGGTATATTTGTCGGTATATTTTAATTTTTAATAATTTATATCTATATATTTCAGTTATTTATATACTGTTTACGACTTCCTCTTTCACCGCCAAATTCGAAAGAACTGCAATCCAACGCAGTGTACAAAGGTTTAAATCTAAAGGGTTTAAGCCTTTTTTTATCGTATACTATTCAGCAAAAATACCCAGCAGTTCTAAAACCATGAAAATAAACTGGGAAAAATCGTCAAGATTGAGGTTTTTATATTCTCTGCTTTTGAAACATTATTTATCTTCAAAATATTTCTGGCATCCCTGAAAAAATTCCTCGTTGAAATTCATGGACGGATCATCTTTATCATCATCACATTGATCTACAGAGTTAAGATTGTCTTGTGCATAGCGATAACCATAGTATTGCTCTGTACCCTCCTCAAAGCCACCAAATTCCTGTTTTTTGTTGGACTGAAAATACAGCAATGCAGCAATGGCGATAAACATAAGTACCACGACAGTACTGATCATTTTGGTCCATTTTGTCATCTTATATATTTTCCTTGAGCTTATTGATAAACATCCCTCATCAGAGCACTTTGCCAGAAAAAAGTTACTTATCCCTACTGATGAAATAATAAGAATGGGATGCCTCATTCAAGACCCACAGCAATCCTTTATTTCTGTTGTCTGATTGGATTTTCAGGCTGTTCGTCCGGATTTTTTTGCAGATTGGCTGTCCCGATATGCTGGTCGGGTTGATCCGGTTGAGGGTTGGGTGGATTAGGGTGTTTCTGCTGGTCAGGATGTTGAATTAAAGGAACAGGCTGTTTTTGCTGATCTGGTTGTGGGTTATCTTGTTCAGTCATGGTTATCTTTCCTGTGCATTGCCATTAATCAGTTGCGCTACATCAGCATTAATCTACGCCTTAAATTGAATCTTCCAACTCCAGCCATGTTTCAATTTCCATCATTGTAACTGTGAATTTTCTAGATGATTGATCTGCAACAACCGTGATGAAATCAGCTTCACATTGATTACCAAAAGCCTGCAAAGTCCGATCTTTCATTCACATGTCACCTAAATGGCACAATTACTGCACGCTATTATTTCGCAAGCTCAGCAGGTAAATAAACCTGTTGAGATATGATCATATAAATGCAATATTTCCATGATAACAATCATATAACAGAACCTTAAATCGACCTGTAACAGCACATTGAACACATAGAAAAACTGCTATTCGGGAGTAGATATGAATACCAGCAATAATTATGTCAAACAAATCAAGAATGCTAAACGTGGTGGTTATACTCCAACGATTGCCAAGGATATGAATAAACATAAAATTCAAAAAGCCCTGCGACTGATCGAACAATGGCGAAAACTGGCCAGCGAACTTAAACCACAAATGCAAATCGATATGGCTTTAACCTTAGAAGAATGTGCTCAAGATCTGGACCAGATTTTAAGGAGTAAATAACCGGTTCAATTGAAACAGGACATGAATTTAAATAACGGGTGATTTAAAATATCCAAATCCATTTACCCTATTCAACCGCTCATTTTTTGGCTTGCGTTTTCAACGAAATTCGCTATTATTCTCTGCACGTTGCCGGCATAGCTCAGTTGGTAGAGCAACTGACTTGTAATCAGTAGGTCCACAGTTCGAATCCGTGTGCCGGCACCATTTTATACTTAGCCTCGCTTTTTAGTGAGGCTTTGTTGTTTTTGTACTTTGCTTTTAAAAATTAGAACTTTATCCCAGTCTCAGGCATTCTTTGTTGCACTGATCTGTACATAATTGACTAACCCATCCTGATACAGCTGCTGACAGAGTTTTGCAGTCATGCGAATTTTAAAGGCATCCACACCTGTGCCCTGCTGTGGCAATTGCTGCAAATGTTGAAAGTAGTTTGCAAATCCGTATAAAACGGCTTTGGATAAATCGCGAATTTCAATGTGACTAAAATCATGTTGCTGCAATGTCTGTTCTAATCCCGATGCCATCATCAAATGCTCCAGATTCACATCTGCAGCCTTGAGCAACCACTTATATTTTTGCTTTTGTAGTGCATTTAAATTCAGCCATTGCTCGGACAGCATTAAATAATGAAAACCCAGTCGGCCTTTTGAATTTAAAACATTGTCTACTGAATACAGGAACGAATTTAAATTGGAATGATAGGCAGCATCGATACACAGCACCACATCAAAGCGCTGTTGAAAAGGAATCTGTTTTAAATTTAAAAAGGATTGCGGGTAAATGGCCGTAATTTGCGGAAAATGTTTTTGAATTTGCATGACACAACTGGCTTGCAGTTCCACGGCTTCAATATGCTGAACCCGATAGTGCTGTTGCCAGTACAGTAAACTTGCCCCCTGCCCGCAGCCCAAGTCCAGCAGTCGATCTTTGGCATTTAAAGATACAGCTTGCGCCAATTGATCTGCCAACTGACGGCAAGCTTCTGGATAGGACGATGTTGCATCATCCCAATAACCCAGATTGCTCCAGGCGAGTACGGCATCATCTCCTAACTGTTTCGCATTGATTGCGTATTTATGTTGAGGAAGTTTCTGCCGAATCGCTTGAAGCCATTTCATATCTTAGTAGCCGAGTTGTGGAGCAACCTCAACTTTAGGTTTTAATCCGGCAAACGGCAATGGTGCACCTAAAATCTCTGCAATATGCATGGCTGAAGTCACGGCAGATTCCAGTACAGGCAATCCATCACAAGACCATGAACCGCAATAGAACACTTTGCGGTTTAAATCATGATGACGGGCTTGCAGTTCTTTATTTAAAGCTACTGTTTGTGAATCTACTACAGCACGGGTTAAGCTCACTGAGGAGATGATTTTTTTCGGATCAATCTCTGTCACCGGCTGCCAGGTTTGGAATACGGGCGATTTACCGACCAAGGTTGGCTCAACCGAATTCAGCCAGACGGTAAATTGCTGACGGGTAAATTTACGGTCCATCATGTAGCTGAGTACAGCCCAATCTTTACGTTTTGGTGGCATTACCGATTGATCGGTATGAATCACCAGCTGGCCCTGCTCAAATTTAAATTTCTTTAACAGCGCAATATCATCAGCAAATTGTTGGTTATCCAGGAATGTTTCAATTTTATTGGTCGGTGTGGCGACAATCACACGGTCAAACAGCTGCTGTTCGCCTTGTTCATTTTCAATCAATACCCTTTCTTGTTGCTGTTGAATATGGGTAATGGCAGAACCACCACGAATTTCAATGCCTTCAATCAGCTTATCGACCAGGGCCGGTGTACCGCCCTGCAGACGCAGCAATGCATCGCCATCGGTCAATTGACGCAAGAAAACCAGCAAGGGTTTAGCAGGCCATTCGCCAATGGTTTTCGGGTTACAAGTACAAATAGTATACAGCACCGGCATTACGGCACCATGCCAGAACACTTCTTCGATATCATTATGATTAATGAATTCAGCCAGGGTGATGTCCTGGTGCTTCGATCTGAAGAATTTCGCAATCGCCGTCTTCAACTGCAGCATGCCTTTCACCATGCGCCAGCCATATTGCTGAATGCCTTTACGGTTATTAATAATCGGAAAATTACCAATACGGCTGCGTGAGGTAGTCAGCCAGGTTTCGGTACGGTCTTCAAATAACCAGCTGCATGCCATATAGGTACGTACAGGAAAGGTCTGGATACCCAGATAGGCCGCCAGACTAAGGGTGTTTTTCCACAAATGCGGGTTCATGACACGCAGGGGAGCATCAATCAGGCCGCCCTCGAATTCAATGCTATGGCTATCCATACCACGACCTGCCAAGGCTTCAAAAATAGTAACGCTATGTCCTGCATCTTTAAGAATTCTTGCGGTAGCTAGCCCAGCCATGCCACTGCCAATAACTGCAATATCCAAAATTATTATCCGTCAGTTACACATAAGATTATTGAAATTATGAACCAAGCCAGCTTAAAAGGCGGTATTAAAATATTCCAGAATGTATGTTTTTAACAAAACTCATCATGATGCATATAAAGGCAAAAATTACATTTATTTATATAGAAAAAACCTTGAAATAAATTTAATAAATTATTTTATTTTTAAAGCATAAAAAACAAAAAACCTTTAAAAAAAGTCTTTGTACACGACAAAAAAAGATAACTCATTGAAATAATGGCATAATACTTGTTTTCTGACGACGAATATGATGACACATTTCAATGAGTTACATCTCATCTTAAACAAATATCTAAAGTGGAACA
>NZ_VPCP01000151.1:0-2907 GCF_013418145.1 Acinetobacter sp. YH12201
TCCCAACGCCTTAATGTTTGAATGGAAACACCTAATGTTTTAGCTGCAACGCTAATGCTTACATATTTACTCATGTTGTATATAATAGTATAGAAATAAGTAGATTTCAATTAGTAGTTACAAACCCCCTCAGCCAGTACAGAAATACCCAAAGTTTTTGCTAAGACAATAATCATTTTGGTAATTTCAGCATCATTGGCACTAATCACAATATTACGAACAAAACCTTGATCGATCTTTAATTGATCAATTGGAATTTGTTGTAAATAAGTGAGAGAAGAATAGCCTGTACCAAAATCATCCAGAGAGAACATTATCCCATAACGTTTAAGAATCGTCATTTTTTCAATAATGTCTTCTACCCGCATCACTAAGGCACTTTCGGTCAGTTCAAGCTTGAGTAAATGTGCAGGAGCCTGGGTACGTTCCAGAATATCGAGCACGTCTTGAACAAATTCATCACGGGAAAACTGGCTGGCGCTGACATTTACAGCCATGCTGAGCTGAGCAGTTTGCGGATACTTGGCCCAGTCACTCAATTGTTGACAGGCACTTTCTAATACCCAATGGCCCAGTGGAATAATAAAACCATTTTCTTCTGCAACGGGAATAAAACGCGCAGGTGAAATCATCCCTTTGGTTGGATGCTGCCAACGTAACAAGGCTTCTACGCCAGTCACCTGTTGTGCACCATTGACTTGAGGTTGGTAAAATAGCACCAGCTGATTTTTTTCTAGTGCCTGACGTAATCCGGCATCAATCTCAGCACGTTCCTGAACCTGAGATTGAATCAACGGATCAAAGAAGCGATAGGTATTCCGGCCATAATTTTTTGCTTCAGACAGCGCTATATCTGCGCGTTTAATCGGATCCTGCACATTTTCATATGCTTTTAGCCCCAACAGGCTGATCCCGATACTGGCAGAACTACGATATTCTGAGTCTGCGAAAAAGTAGGGTTGAGCCAGTGCCTGTAAAATACGTTTTGCCGTCTTTTCCGCTTGTTGAATCGTCTCGGTTTCAGATGTGCCAAGTTGATTAAGCAGCACAACAAATTCATCACTACCAAGTCGAGCAACCATGTGATTTGTTTCTACACAATTTAACAGACGAGTGGCAACTTGCTGTAATAACCGGTCTCCAGTTTCATGACCTTCGGTATCGTTTAAAGCTTTAAAATTATCCAGATCAATGCACAAAATTATGCCGAGCTGTTTTTTATTTTCTGCCTCTCTCATGCTCTGTTCAAGATGTTCCAAAAACAGGCTACGGTTGGGTAATTTGGTCAAAGAGTCATAGAATGCCAGCAGGCGTACTTTTTCTTCTGAAGCTTTATAGGCAGAAATGTCGGTAATGGACGCCACATAATGCGTGGTTTGGCCCTTCTTATCACGTACAGCGGCAATCAAGATATGCTGTGGATATAGTTCACCATTTTTGCGCTTATTCCAGATTTCACCTTGCCAGGATCCGGTTGTGTGAATATGTTTCCACATGGTGGTATAGAAGTTTTTGTCATGTATGCCGGATTGCAGGATTTTAGGCTTATGACCAATTAACTCTTGTTCGCTATAACCGGTAATTTCGGTTAAAGCATGATTGGTCCGTAAAATAAGCATATGCGGATCTGTAATTAGCATCCCAACCTGGGAGTCAAATGCCGTTGCAGCGATACGCTGGTTTTCTTCAGCTTTTTTACGTTCAGTAATATCACGTGCTGAGCAAAAAAATACATCGTCATTATCTAGATGTACCAGGACCGAACTGATTTCTACCGGATAACGCTCACCTTGTGCATTCTGGTAAAATGTTTCGAAGCGAATGCCTCCAGGCGTAGAAATCCCTCTGCTGATCAGGTCTTGCAGCTCTGTCTGATCATAGCCGCTATCCCAGTAACACAGTGTTTTGCCCAAGGCTGCCTGCCGAGTACTGCCGATCATACGGAAAAAGGAATCACTGCCTTCAAGCAGCCGACCTTGGCGATCTATGACATGTATCCCATCTTGTGCATTACGCAACAGCATCCGGCTACGACGATTGACCAATAGGTTCGCCCGGATTTGCTGCCAGAGTAACCAGGCAGCAATCGTGGTCACTACAAGGAAAAGCAAGCCCAGCAAAACGGCTTTGATCAGGTCCTCATACCATTGGGCTAGGTAGTCTGTTTCACCAAAGGCAACAACGACAAAAATAGGCATACTGCTGAGTCGACGAAAGCTCCCCATACGCGGAACATGATCGGTTGTTTGTCGTGTATAAATGGTGCCAGACTGTGCCCCGGAGTGAACCCGCTGAGACAGTTCCAGTGGTCCCCCCACAAAACCGACCTGGCCATTCGCTGTTTTGAGTATGGGGTTGCGTGCAATAATTCGCAGATCCAGGTCTTGTACCAACACCACTCCTTTGGAACCTACATCTAGTTCGGTAATCAGATCATTAAAGTAGCTGGCAGGTAATGCAGCGACAATCATGCCTGCAAAAGTTCCATCAGCCTGATTGTAGCGTCGTGCAAATAGATGAACCCAGCCTTGGCCATTGGGATCTTTAATCAGTTTAGTAACAAACAGTTGATTCGTATTTTTCTGTTGGGCCTGTTTAAAAAAACTATAGTTTGCGTAATTGGATGTCTGAGTGCCAATATCATGATCAGCGAATTGGACTTGACCTTTTGCATTGGTAATGTGTATTTGTGTAACAGAGCCGATCCAATCTTTTTCTTTCTGAATAAATAGATTAATTTCTTTATTATCTATTTGTTTTTTATTATCTAATTCTTTTTCTATATAACCCTAGTTACGGATAAGCTAAATTTCTAACGACATGAATTTTTGGCTTATTCTTCTGACAGAGTTGATAAGCACATAAAGATGAAAATATGCCTGCTAGAAAACCGGAAATAGTCCGATG
>NZ_VPCP01000152.1:0-2812 GCF_013418145.1 Acinetobacter sp. YH12201
AAAATGTATATCGTTGGCAGAAGAAATTATTTAGACCAATGATCAAAAACTTCATTGATGACTTTATTCTCGATAAAAATCATCTGCTACCACAGAGAATCTATAAATAATACTGCGTAAGTCCTAAATAAATAATAATTATAAAAACAAAAACTTGAAGCACTGAAAAGACTTCCTGATCCTTGATTATAAAATGCGCTTGGGGGAAGCCAATGAAGGATTAGGAAGTCTTTCTATTTTTATTCCGCTAAAATTGGGTAATATCTTCAACTCTGACAAAGCATTTCTTGTAAATTTTTAATTCCATATATTTTTTAATCTTGATTCAAAAACTTTAGCTTTTATCTAACCTTCCTTAAATAAAAAAAGCCTAGAGAAGGTCGCTCTAGGCTTGGAAAACTTTAAAAGTAGGACGCTCGAAGTAAGAAATCAATTTATTCAATGCCTGTTCTATTAATAGAATATTCACTCTACCATTGCAAGTCTACATTCCGTAAATTTACAAATATTTTATTTTTAGGTAAATTTTTCCAACACTATTCACATAATATAAGTGATTTTTTTAACTAACTGGGAATTTTATCCAGGGAACGATCTTTCAAACTTAAATTCCCACGCAACACATCAGAAAACATGCGCCAATCTGAAATAAAACTATAGAGCGGCTGTTTAAAACTGGCCGGTTTGTTTTTTTCAAAGCAGAAATGACCTGCCCATGCACTGGCATAGCCAAACAATAAGCCATAAACCAGATACTTTGGCTTTCTTTTTACAATGGCACGACTTAATAAGCATGCCCCGACACTACTGCCGAATATATGCAAACGGCGACTCATGATATTACGATGCTCAGTTAAATAAAACCGATAGAATTCATGATAGTTTTGAATCGGCAGCTGAAATTCCGGTTCTGGATGATGTTCAAATTTGAGCTGGATTGTTGTATTCATGGTCATAGCCCTGCCTATTTTGATTCAAGTTAGCTCATATTTCAGCCAAATTAAAGTGTCTGCTTTTATCATTTTTTTGATCATTTGCAAAGCAACCAGTTAAGAATCCGTTCGTCAAGTCTTACATCAAAAATCATTTTCGCTACAATCATCAGCTTAGAATGAACAATGCTATTTCCGGCGCTATAAAAGAACAGATTTCATAATGCATGTGTAAGCTATAGATAATGTTTGCATTACTGACATCACATCAAAAAATTAGGATGAAAAATCATGGTTGAAGTTGAATTAAAATTTCAAATTCCTGAAGCAAGACGTAATGCTTTACTGAAAGCATTGGATCCTAAAAAATCTGAAATTATTCAACTGAAAGCCAAATATTACGACACATCGGAACGCTTACTCTCACAACATGGTGTTGCCTTAAGACAACGTCTCGAAGGCACGCGCTGGATTCAGACCTTGAAAGCTGCCGGTAAAAGTCATTTACATCGTTTTGAGCATAATCATGACCTAGGCGAACTGGAACATGTCCCGCAACTGGATTTATCTATTTATGATCAGGATGCTGAAGCACAACACATCCTGAAAAATGCTTTGGGTGAGTCACAAGATCAACTTAAATTACAGTTTGAAACCGATATACAGCGTACCTTTCTCATCATTCATTTTGAAGAAACCGAGATAGAGGTCAGTCTAGATGTTGGTGAAGTGCGTACCGAAATAGCCCAGAGTGAAGTACATGAAGTTGAATTTGAACTTAAATCCGGTTCTGTCCAATCCCTTCTCGCCTTTAGCTTTGAATGGGTGAAAAAATATCACCTTTGGCTGGACGTGCGCAGTAAAGCCGAAATCGGCAATCTTTTGGCCATCCAGCAACCCGTCAGTCCGGCAAAATTAGCCAAGGAATTTCATTTAAGTAAAAAAGACCCCGCCAATAAAAACTTGCGTCTGCTGATTGCCCAGCAGTTACAGCATTTACTGCCAAATATCGCAGCTATTGCTGCAGGTGTTGCCGAGCAAACACATATTCAGCAAGCTCAAATTGCACTGGATCATTTACATTTGACCCTGTCATTATTTAAAGACTGGAATGAGGCAGTTTCCGACAAATGGGGGGTGCAGCTGGGTGCATTTAAGCATCAATTTGATCATTTACAGCATTTGCAGCACATGCAGTCGACTTTAGGCGCATTTTTACAGAACCCCAATACTGCATCGAATTTAACTAAAGATATTTTGTATGCTAAAGAAAAATTGGCCAATCTGGTACGTTCAACACAAAATGTACATCATTATCTGGAATTATTGATGTTTGGCCTGAACCATGAGGATAAGCTCCAAGGACATGACTTAAAATGGTTTGCACAAAATACCCTACAAAATCAATATAAACAGCTCCAAGAGCATCTTGCAAATACCGATATTGCCAATTTTGAAAGTCTGGATCAGTTAGCCACTAAAATTCATGAACTAAAATTTAGCTTCCCGATTCTAACTTCGATTTATGATGTCAAAAATTTGCAAAAATACAGCAAAGCCTTGAATGATGCGCAACTTGCAGCCAGTGAATATCAGATTCTGGCCTCTTCTGCGGAGTATATTCAGCAAACTGAACTGGAAGCCAGTGACTGGTTTGTGTTGGGCTGGCTGACAGCGAAACAGGAAGTGTATGCACAGAACCTGCTTGAAGCGACAGAACAATTCTTGGTGAGTCGTAAATTTATTAAGTAACAACTTTGTACACGACAAAAAAAGATAACTCATTGAAATAATGGCATAATACTTGTTTTCTGACGACGAATATGATGACACATTTCAATGAGTTACATCTCATCTTAAACAAATATCTAAAGTGGAAC
>NZ_VPCP01000153.1:0-2782 GCF_013418145.1 Acinetobacter sp. YH12201
ACACAAGTTGTTCTTCATAATCTCTTAATGATCTATTTCCTACCTCGTCAGTAGAAAATATAACGCAATAAACATTCAACAACTTAACCTGTTCAGCTAAGTTCGTTTGCTGTATCGCGTCGGGATGCAGCGTATTCTATAGAGTTTTTAAATCAACACAACCCCTATTATAGAATTTTCTATAATTTTACATTCGAGTGTTTGTTTTTTAACCCAATAAGGTATTTTTAGCATATTTAAAGACTATTTTGAGTGTTTTTTACACATTGCAACATTCATTTTTTAGATAATTTTTACCATTTTAATTTTTATTCGTCCTTCTCAAAATAATAAAACCAGCTTTACGCTGGTTTTATTGAGATTTATTAATTGGAATGCTCTGCTAGCCATGACATAAACTTCTGACGTTCTGCTTTATTTGCTTTTTGCCATAATTGAATCAGTTGCTGATCAGCAGTTACTCCTGAAGTTAACGACTCACTAGAAGTAGCTGCCACCATTTTTGATTGCACGGCTGCTTGTGTATATATAGGTGCTGGCTGATTCTGCAAAGCTGTTTTCTTTTGAGTCAAATCTGTAGTTTTTGAAAATATACCTTGTCCTAACCATGGTTTTTGTTCTGTGTTTGCACCTACTTGCTGCACCAGCATCTGATTATTTTTATCAAACAATGCCACCACAGGTTGTTCAGCATATTTTTTTGCAGCTTCAAAATTTGCTGGCGCATTGATCAGGTCCAGTCGATATTCTTCACCATCTTGCAAAATGGGCGTGCGGACAGTCACCACAGATGATTTCACAATATCATGTTCACCATTCAAATGTTCAAAATACTGGGTGTAACGCATACTAATATTGCTAATACCTGCATCAACTTTGTATTGATTGTTCTTGGCACGAAATAATCCCGTATTAACTTCCTGATCATTCACCGCTAGAATTTTAATTTCTTCTGGTGCTGAAATAGTAACGGCTGAAAATGCAGCACTACTTACCATCAATGCAGCTGCAGCAAAAGTTAATTTTAGGCTCATCCCACTATCTCTTCTTTGAATATTAAAAATAAATTGCACTATGCAATTAACAAATGACAATTTTATGACAATGCTATTTTTAATACAGCTGTATTTTCAAGACTTTGTTGAGATAAGCTTTGCAGCTTAATTGATTTATCTATCATTCACTTTATCAATAAAAAGAGTGCCATTTCAGCACTCTCTTAACTTGACTTAAGTAAAACATTGATCAGTCAAATCTTTTGAAACGGATACTATCATCAAGAAATGTTTTTTCTCCCGCTGGTACTTCAATTGAACCAAACACCAATTCGGCACGTAATTTCCAGTTTTCAGGGATATCGAAGGTGGCTGCCACTTCATCATCAATCACGGGATTGTAATGCTGCAAGGAAGCACCAATATGCTGTTCTGCCAATGATGCCCATACAGCAAACTGTGCAATGCCAGTCGAATGCTCTGACCATGCTGGAAAATGCTCAGCATATAAGGGGAATTGTTCTTGGAGAGATTTTACCGCATCCTGATCTTCAAAAAACAGTACCGTGCCATAACCGGCTGCAAAACTGTTAATTTTTGCATTAGTACTTGCAAATGAATCTTCTGGCACAATTTTACGTAATGTTTCACGTACGATACTCCAGAATTTCGCATGTGATTCTCCATATAGAGTCACGATACGTGAAGTTTGTGAATTGAAAGCAGAAGGGCTATTTCGTACTACCTCTTTAATAATCTCTTCGATTTGATCAGCTGCGATCGGAACGTTTTGACCAATTGCATAAATAGTACGGCGTTGTTTCATATGGGCTAAAAATGACATGGCTCACCTTCTTGGAATTTTAATAACCGTAATTAGAATATATTGATCTTATGTTAATTTTAGAAGTATTCCGCAATTAAAAAAGTGACATTGTGTTTTATTTATAGAATAGTTTTATAGTTGATTTTCAACCGATATAAAACAATAAAGCACCTATAAAAAATGCTTTATTGATATCACGATCAGATTAATTCAGAATTCTAAATCGTTCAGCATTTTGAGGTTCTTTTTTAATCTCTACCTCTTGTTCAATGGAACCAAAAACCAGCTGTGCTCGCAGCAACCAAGATTCATTAATGTGAAAATGTTCCGCAACTGCCGTATCTATACTCGGATTATAATGCTGCAAACAGGCACCGATGCCTGAATCAGCCAAGGCTGTCCATACTGCATATTGCGCCATACCCGATGTCTGTTCTGACCAGATTGGAAAATCATCAGCATTAAAAGGAATTTTCTTTTGCAATTTTTGAATAATGTTCTGATCTTCATAGAACAGTACCGTTCCATACCCTGCCATGCATTGATCTATTTTCATTGCTGTACCGGCGAATACATGTACGGCGACTAGTTTACGTTGCACTTCTTTGACAATTTCCCAAAATTGCTTATGGGAATCACCAAACAACACCACAATTCTAGAACTTTGACAATTTAATGCAGATGGACAGCTTCGCACAGCCTCTTGAATCAACTCTGCCAAATAGGCCTGGCTAAAATGAACCTTTCTTCCTAGAACATAAATACTGCGACGTTTTTTTAATTGATCAACAAATGTTAATTCATTCACCTCTTCAACAGCTCTTTTTTTAAATTCGCAGATTCAAATCCCAAGTGCAACACATTTGTAGTTAGTTGAAAAAGTTAGGTGTATTCATAGAATCATTAGACTTTTTCAACTCGCAATTGGAAAGCACACAATGAAGAAATACACCCAACTTTC
>NZ_VPCP01000154.1:0-2767 GCF_013418145.1 Acinetobacter sp. YH12201
GTAAATTTTCAGCGTTGCTGGCTCCCCGTCAGCCGGATTGGGTTGCATCGCAGGGGTGTCGAAAGAGTCAACTGCGGTCCAAAGCTGTTGGACTTGGGTGAAAAGGGCGTTTATTCTTCCTATACGTATAGGAAACCTTTATTATACGGTTATAGTAAAAAGGGGGAGAGGAATCTTCCTCTTTTTTATTTTAAAGGGAGATCTCCCATGACACTTCGTAGAAAAGGGTACATCAATGAATTTGATGGCTTATTTGTGATACCAACAATCGGATTAATCCTGTTGAAATTTTATATTTCTATATTTAGAGCATAGGCAGATTGCCTGTGCTCTTTATTTTGTTTGTTTTAAATTGGTATTGAATGATACCAATATTACATGATTAATGGAGGAGATTATTTATGACATTTAATAACAATGAAAATACACGTGTGTGGTTTATTACAGGTGCAAGCAGTGGACTAGGATACGAATTCACAAAAAAAGCATTGGAGTCAGGAGAGAAGGTTGTTGGTGTTGCTAGAAATATTGAAAAACTGAATGAGTTAAAATGCCAGTTTGAAGGAATGTTACTTCCTTTAAGTCTTGATGTTACTGATAGAAGTGCTGTTTCGACTACAGTGGAAACTGCCATTAAACATTTTGGAAGACTCGATATTGTCATTAACAATGCAGGGAATATGGTAATGGGAATGATTGAAGAATTTAGTGAAGATGAAGTTAGAAGCCAAATGGAAACTAATTTCTTCGGTACAGTATGGGTAAGTCAAGCTGTTATGCCGTACTTGCGGGCACAAGAATCAGGTCATATTATCCAGATATCTAGTATTGGTGGACTGATTAGTGGTCCAATGTCGGGAATCTATAGCGCTAGTAAATTTGCTTTAGAAGGATTTAGCGAGGCTTTAGCACAAGAAGCTGCACATTTTGGTATAAAAGTATCTATCGTAGAACCTGGAGGTTACTGGACGAATCTATACTTAAAAATGAGTTTTACTACACAGAAAAAAGAGTATGATTCATTACGTGAAAAGTTGGCCCAACAATATTCAAACGAATCGGTGGATAGTGATCCTAAGTTAGCCGCCGAAGCTATAATGAAACTGGTTAATAGTGAGAATCCGCCTCTCCGATTAGTTCTGGGAAGCCTTGTATATGATTTAGCTGTTGAAAATGCAGAAAAACGTATATTTACATGGAAAGAGTGGGAATCAGTCAGTCGTTCTTCGGAACATGGGATTCCTGCACCAGAAGGATACGGAATAATTGAGGAATAGAAACCCTAAGAAATAAACTCTCTAAACTACAAAAACTAATTAATGATTTAATATGTTTATTAACTTAATCGCCGGGCGCAACGGCTTTCGTCATTGCGTCTCTGGGAGCAGCTTGGTCTTCAACTGCACCGGCCTTTGTCGCTTTCCGTCTACTTCAAGCAGTGGGCGCGTCGGCCATGCTGGTGGCGACGTTCGCGACGGTTCGCGACGTTTATGCCAACCGTCCTGAGGGTGTCGTCATCTACGGCCTTTTCAGTTCGATGCTGGCGTTCGTGCCTGCGCTCGGCCCTATCGCCGGAGTATTGATCGGCGAGTTCTTGGGATGGCAGGCGATATTCATTACTTTGGCTATACTGGCGATGCTCGCACTCCTAAATGCGGGTTTCAGGTGGCACGAAACCCGCCCTCTGGATCAAGTCAAGACGCGCCGATCTGTCTTGCCGATCTTCGCGAGTCCGGCTTTTTGGGTTTACACTGTCGGCTTTAGCGCCGGTATGGGCACCTTCTTCGTCTTCTTCTCGACGGCTCCCCGTGTGCTCATAGGCCAAGCGGAATATTCCGAGATCGGATTCAGCTTTGCCTTCGCCACTGTCGCGCTTGTAATGATCGTGACAACCCGTTTCGCGAAGTCCTTTGTCGCCAGATGGGGCATCGCAGGATGCGTGGCGCGTGGGATGGCGTTGCTTGTTTGCGGAGCGGTCCTGTTGGGGATCGGCGAACTTTACGGCTCGCCGTCATTCCTCACCTTCATCCTACCGATGTGGGTTGTCGCGGTCGGTATTGTCTTCACGGTGTCCGTTACCGCGAACGGCGCTTTGGCAGAGTTCGACGACATCGCGGGATCAGCGGTCGCGTTCTACTTCTGCGTTCAAAGCCTGATAGTCAGCATTGTCGGGACATTGGCGGTGGCACTTTTAAACGGTGACACAGCGTGGCCCGTGATCTGTTACGCCACGGCGATGGCGGTACTGGTTTCGTTGGGGCTGGTGCTCCTTCGGCTCCGTGGGGCTGCCACCGAGAAGTCGCCAGTCGTCTAACCGACGACTGGTAGCAGGCCCGCTCCGATGCGGCGCACTAACCATCGAAACCTCGTGAATGTCGGTATCCTGTCTGGCAGGATACCGCTCATTTCCCTTGTTCAGTTCATCGCCGTCGCCGAGCATCTGAATTTTCGGCATGCGGCCAAGGCACTTGGTATCAGCCAGTCGAGCGTCAGCGCGCGTGTGAAAGCGCTGGAGGATAACCTTGGTGTCCTGCTATTTGAGCGCCATGCGCGGGGCGTTCGGCTAACAGACGCAGGCAGGCACTTCATGGAGCGTGTCACGGCGGGTGTCGATCAACTCGATCACGCAGTGAAGACCGCGGAGTGACGGGCACTGGCTGGCAATGTCTAGCAACGGCAGGCATTTCGGCTGAGGGTAAAAGAACTTTCCGCTAAGCGATAGACTGTATGTAAACACAGTATTGCAAGGACGCGGAACATGCCTCAT
>NZ_VPCP01000155.1:0-2664 GCF_013418145.1 Acinetobacter sp. YH12201
CGCGACTCATGAGTGCTCGGTTATATGCGGGCCAATTGGTTGTGCGGTAGATTTTGTGTGTAGGCTTCTTCATTTGAAAATTATATCGCTGAAAAAGCCTTTACAGATAGGTTTGTGCAACAAAGCCCATTTCCAGCAACATCTGGCTCCATTGCTTAAAACTCAGGATGTACAAGAAGGTGTCATGGCCATGCTGCAACGCCGCGCCCCTGAATTTAAAGGCCGATAATTAAATAACCCTAGTTACGGATAAGCTAAATTTCTAACGACATGAATTTTTGGCTTATTCTTCTGACAGAGTTGATAAGCACATAAAGATGAAAATATGCCTGCTAGAAAACCGGAAATAGTCCGATGTTTACTGCTTACTAAATGGTATTTTTCTTTCAATAAGCCAATTAACGTTTCAATTTTTTTCGCTGTCTCAAGTGGTATTCATCAGAAAAAGGCAATAGACTTACTCGCATATTCTTTCTAGGATAAGTAATTAAATCAATATCTTGCTCTAATAATTTAGTTTTTATTGATTTTCCAATATAACCTCTATCTCCATAAACAGTTGCCAATAAGTTGCGTTCGGTCAGATGGCGTTCAAAAAATATCTGGCAGACATCATCAAACAGCTGTTGTTCATATTCTTCCACCTCATCTACCCGCGCTTGTGCTGTGGATAAGGGCTGTGCCGAGGTCGCATCGGGTTTGATTAAATCGGCGAGCTGCTTAATTCTAAATTGCTGTAAATGTTGATTGATCTGAATTTTTAAAAATATTTTCCAAAGGACAATCAGTCCAATGCAAACACATAGCCCCAAGAGTATTTTCACCATAGCGTCACTCTCATGAATAAATAATTATTATTTTTATATTATATAAACAATTTGAATAAAAATTATACGATTTTTAAAATTTTATGTTATAAAAAAGAATGCCAAGGAATTTTACTCATGTTCCCTATTTATTCATCTGCTCAATATACGCTTGTCACTTGCCTCGCTTGGGATCTTCAGGTCAACCAGGCCAGTTCACGACGTGTGGAGTTTTTACATGAGGTGCCTTGGAAACTGTACCCTGATGATGATTTAGAATAAATCACTAACCAAAAAATACCCCAAGGTCGCCTCAATAGCGGCCTTTTTTATTGCCTGAAAACAAGGAAAAAGCTGATGAATCATCCGATCAATAAAAATGGATTCCCCACACCACTGTCCAAACCGGTTGTAGCCCCTTTTAGCCCAAACTCACGCTTTGCTACAGCCGGTCAATTTATTACTGTTGTGCTGATTTGGTCACTCACTCCGCTTTCAGCCGTCTGGACAGTGCATGAAATTCATTGGGCGTGGGGTTTATTTATCCGATTTAGCTTGGCCATACCGATTGCACTAGCCTGTCAGGCCTACTTCAAGGTCAAAGTACCGATGCACCCGCAAGCTTTGCTCAGCTATGCCGCGGGTGCTCTCGGCCTGTTTGCCTCCATGGCCTTCTGCTATATAGGTGCATCCAGAGTACCTTCAACGGTGATTTCAATCATTTATGGTAGTGCTCCCTTTGTCTCGGGTTTAGTGGCCATTTATATTTTTCGCAGTGAAAAGTTTAGTGCCTATCAATGGCTGGGCTTGCTATTGGGTATGTTGGGCTTATATTTCGCACTGGGCTTAAACGAGCAAAACCTGTTATTAGATAGATTTGGCATTGGTTTGGAAATCGTGGCCATGCTTTTGTATGTACTTTCTGCATTTGCTGTGCGTGCGGTTGCTGCAAATATCCATCCGGTCAGTCAGATGACCGGTGCTACGATTGTGTCATGGCTGGGTTATTGTAGCTTGCTGCCCTTTTTCTCCTCCGACATGCCAGATGAGCTGCCGTCGTTAGATACCGCTATCGCAATTGTCTATAGCGCAGTATTTTCATCTGTACTGGCAATGATTTTTTATTATCAGCTGCTGAACAAAGTCAAGCCCACTACACTGATGATGATGAACATCATTTGCCCCGTACTGGCCACGCTGTGGAGCACATGGCTTAATCATGAACTGCTCAGCTCACATTTCATCCTGGGGCTGCTGTTACTGTGTATGGGTTTAGCCTGCTATGCGTTGCGCGTACCGGGCAAATAGCCGATAAAATAAAATAGAAAAATCCCGGGCTGGATGCCAACCCGGGATTTTCTTGGTTCTGGATACAGATAAAAATCTGTTATTCAATATGAATGATTTTGCCGTGTTCATCATGATGAACCACGCTGACCTTTTGCTGGCGTCCCTGTTCGATTTCTTCCACAGCCAAACCAAAATGCTGTCCATAATCGGCAATATTTTTGGCAGAGCTTGTCTTTACTGTTTTTGCAGGAACAAAATTTGCCCATAGCAGCAAGCCCACAGCACAGGCCAATAATGCACTCACGCCATGTTCAATGCCCAAACCAAAGGCAGAAAAAAGCTGATGCAACACATGCTGTTTTTGTAGGCTCACAATCCCCAGCACAATCAACAACGGTCGCCATAACAACAGCCATACCGCCCACATCATGGCGGTAGAGGTATAGCCAAATACTCAAAAATATAGAACAATAGAAGCATGGGATATTCAAAAGATTTTAAAGACAAAGTCATAGAAATTATGGCTAGAGATAAAATGTCTGTGCGAAAAGCAGCACAGCATTTTAAC
>NZ_VPCP01000156.1:0-2594 GCF_013418145.1 Acinetobacter sp. YH12201
AGGTTAACCGAATAGGGGAGCCGTAGAGAAATCGAGTCTTAATAGGGCGTTTAGTTGCTGGGTATAGACCCGAAACCGGGTGATCTATCCATGAGCAGGTTGAAGGTTAGGTAACACTGACTGGAGGACCGAACCCACTGTCGTTGAAAAGCCAGGGGATGACTTGTGGATAGGGGTGAAAGGCTAATCAAACTCGGTGATAGCTGGTTCTCCCCGAAAGCTATTTAGGTAGCGCCTCGGACGAATACCATTGGGGGTAGAGCACTGTTTCGGCTAGGGGGTCATCCCGACTTACCAAACCGATGCAAACTCCGAATACCAATGAGTACTATCCGGGAGACAGACTGCGGGTGCTAACGTCCGTAGTCAAGAGGAAAACAATCCAGACCGCCAGCTAAGGCCCCAAAATCATAGTTAAGTGGGAAACGATGTGGGAAGGCATAGACAGCTAGGAGGTTGGCTTAGAAGCAGCCACCCTTTAAAGAAAGCGTAATAGCTCACTAGTCGAGTCGGCCTGCGCGGAAGATGTAACGGGGCTAAAACTATGTGCCGAAGCTGCGGATGTATACTTTGTATACGTGGTAGGGGAGCGTTCTGTAAGCCGATGAAGGTGGATTGAGAAGTCTGCTGGAGGTATCAGAAGTGCGAATGCTGACGTGAGTAACGACAAAGCGGGTGAAAAACCCGCTCGCTGAAAGACCAAGGGTTCCAGTCCAACGTTAATCGGGGCTGGGTGAGTCGACCCCTAAGGCGAGGCCGAAAGGCGTAGTCGATGGGAAATTGGTTAATATTCCAATACTTCAGTGTAATGCGATGAGAGGACGGAGAAGGTTAAGTCAGCCTGGCGTTGGTTGTCCAGGTGGAAGGAAGTAGGCATGCATCTTAGGCAAATCCGGGGTGCTCTATGCTGAGATCTGATAGCAAGCTGTACTTGTACAGTGAAGTGGCTGATACCATACTTCCAGGAAAAGTCTCTAAGCTTCAGTTACACTGGAATCGTACCCGAAACCGACACAGGTGGTCAGGTCGAGTAGACCAAAGCGCTTGAGAGAACTCTGCTGAAGGAACTAGGCAAAATGGTACCGTAACTTCGGGAGAAGGTACGCTGCTTTTGGTGATGGAACTTGCTTCCTGAGCTGAGAGCAGCCACAGAAACCAGGCCCCTGCAACTGTTTATTAAAAACATAGCACTCTGCAAACACGAAAGTGGACGTATAGGGTGTGATGCCTGCCCGGTGCTGGAAGGTTAATTGATGGGGTTAGCGTAAGCGAAGCTCTTGATCGAAGCCCCAGTAAACGGCGGCCGTAACTATAACGGTCCTAAGGTAGCGAAATTCCTTGTCGGGTAAGTTCCGACCTGCACGAATGGCATAATGATGGGGGCGCTGTCTCCAGCAGAGGCTCAGTGAAATCGAAATCGCCGTGAAGATGCGGTGTACCCGCGGCTAGACGGAAAGACCCCGTGAACCTTTACTGCAGCTTGACATTGAACTTTGATCTTACTTGTGTAGGATAGGTGGGAGGCTTTGAAGCTGGGACGCTAGTCCTAGTGGAGCCAATCTTGAAATACCACCCTGGTAATATTGAGGTTCTAACTCTGTCCCGTTATCCGGGACGAGGACCATGTCTGGTGGGTAGTTTGACTGGGGCGGTCTCCTCCTAAAGAGTAACGGAGGAGTACGAAGGTGCGCTCAGCGTGGTCGGAAATCACGCGTAGAGTATAAAGGCAAAAGCGCGCTTAACTGCGAGACCCACAAGTCGAGCAGGTACGAAAGTAGGTCTTAGTGATCCGGTGGTTCTGTATGGAAGGGCCATCGCTCAACGGATAAAAGGTACTCTGGGGATAACAGGCTGATACCGCCCAAGAGTTCATATCGACGGCGGTGTTTGGCACCTCGATGTCGGCTCATCTCATCCTGGGGCTGAAGCAGGTCCCAAGGGTATGGCTGTTCGCCATTTAAAGAGGTACGCGAGCTGGGTTTAGAACGTCGTGAGACAGTTCGGTCCCTATCTACCGTGGGCGTTGGAAATTTGAGAGGATCTGCTCCTAGTACGAGAGGACCAGAGTGGACGAACCTCTGGTGTACCGGTTGTGACGCCAGTCGCATCGCCGGGTAGCTATGTTCGGAAGGGATAACCGCTGAAAGCATCTAAGCGGGAAGCCTACCTCAAGATAAGATTTCCCCGAGACTTTATGTCTCCTAAAGAGCCGTTGAAGACTACGACGTTGATAGGTTGGATGTGGAAGCATAGTGATATGTGAAGCTGACCAATACTAATTGCTCGTGAGGCTTGACTATACAACACCCAAACAGTTGTTGTATAAAGCATCAATTAATTCGATATTAAGCAAAACAGCTTGATTTAGTGAACGCTAAAGAACAAAATACGACAGCTCAGATATACCTGTTAATGAATTCTATTTGACCAAGCATTGGCATCTAAATAAGACCAAACGCAAAGTCATAAACAGTTGTGCTGGCGACCATAGCAAGAGTGAACCACCTGATCCCTTCCCGAACTCAGAAGTGAAACCTCTTAGCGCTGATGGTAGTGTGGGATTACCCATGTGAGAGTAAGTCATCGCCAGCTCA
>NZ_VPCP01000157.1:0-2381 GCF_013418145.1 Acinetobacter sp. YH12201
CTCGTAGTATTCATGGATTTCTAAGTGGGATTTATGCTTCTTTATGTGCATACCAATTAACCCATCGAAATAAGCCAACAATTCAAATTATGAAATCATTGGCTTAAGCAGGATTCGGGTTAATATATACTTTTCTAAAAATTTGACTTTTTTATAGTTAAAATAATTTTTTACCAAAAATTTATTAAGATTGAATAATGGATGTATACATTGTACGAAGTTCATCATTACCACTACTAGTTTCAATCAATTTAAATCCATGTTTTTCATATAAAGCTATAAGCTTAGGTTGATTTTCACACTCAAGAATAATTACACGTCCTCCGATCAAGGCTTGAGCTTGGGCAATAACATTGTAAATTTCACTTAGAATGTTATCCAACTTAATTGGATTAGGTTTAATCATGCTATTTTTACCGATCTGACCAATCAAATAGACTTTTAACGTATCAGCAGTCTTACTCATGCCATTCAGTTTTTTGATGGCTGTTCCTGAAAGACTTTCTGTATTAATTATAATTTCTTTGAATGAAATTGAAAAATAAGCAAGTAAATCACCATTTCTCTCATCTAAAATTAGATAAGTACGAGAAATAGAAGATTTTTCAAATCTAATCCCTTTACCTTTATTTAGTAAAAAGCTTTCAACATCAGGATTTTGAGGGCAGGCAAAGTTATCATTCAAGAACTGGCAAACGCTATCTTCACCATGTTCTTGAATTAACGCTTCGAGTTGGACAATCGTTGTTTTAATAGCTTAATACCCTTTGCATTTTCTGCATTATAATCACGAGCAGAAACCTCAATTTTACGAGGATTTTCCAAGTCTTGAATTATAGCATGAATTGCTTTAGGGCTTTCAATTGTAAAGCTTTTATTGAACGAGACAGTAGCCATTACAAGGTACTCCTCTAGTTTTGGCACTTAATGAATATTCATTAAAGTTCACTAAACTTCACGAATATTCACTTACGTGCTCAATAGTAGATTCTTTCACCCCAAATGTAAACTTTTCTTTAATTTTATTAAATTAAAACAATGAAAAATAATAATTTAAATAATTTTAATCGTAGAGTGGATAGCTACCTATTTTGTAGACACCTTTCAGTTCATCTAGAGAATCATTAATTACTTCGTTTTAAATATCGATAAACAGCCTGTCGGCTAATACCAAATGCTTTTGCCAAATCAACTTTGGATGAATATCTTCCTTCATCCCAGGCTTGTCGCAGGGCTTGAGCCTGATCAGGATTCAATTTATGGACACGACCTTTATATTTGCCATGGGCTGCTGCAATTTTAATTCCTTCTTTTTGGCGTTCCAGAATAATTTCCCGCTCGAATTGAGCAAAAGCGCCCATGAGCTGCAACATCAAGTTATCCATTGGCGTAGCCTGAGCTGTGAAGGTAATGTTCTCTTTGACAAACTGGATGGCAACTCCTCTTTTGACAAGTTGATCTACTTCAGTGACTAAATCTTTTAGACTCCGGGCAAAACGATCCATGGAGTGAACAACAATCATGTCCCCTTCACGCACATAGCTCAACATTTCCTGAAATTTTGGGCGGGCAGTATTTTTTCCAGAAGCCTTATCGATAAAAACCCGGTCAACCTCAATTCCCTCAAGTTGACGTCCAATATTTTGGTCAACAGAGCATTGCGTGTTTGGCATCAAAAATATTTAGATAAACAAAATCCAGTTAAAGTACAGCAGCTTTCAGATCAAGAACGTATTAAACAACTCGAACGTGAAAATAAAGAACTGCAACGTGCTAACGAAATTCTACGTAAAGCAGCCGCTTTTTTCGCCCACGCGGAGCTCGACCGCCCACACAAATAATGGTGGATTTTATCCATAATAATAAAGACCTATATGGTGTTGAAGCGATTTGTAGGATTTTACCGATCGTAGCTTCGACCTATTATCGAAGTTTAGATCTCGCGGACAATCCAGAACATCGAGCGAAACGAGATCTACATGACTTGCATCATGCTAAACAAATTAAACGAATTTGGAAGGAAAGTTCAGGTCGGTACGGTGTTCGTAAAGTTTGGCAAAAGTTGAAACGTGAAGGCTATGTTGTTGCGCGCTGTACAGTTGCTCGATTGATGCAAAAGCTAGGTATACAAGGTGTTTGGCGTGGTAAGAATAAACAAACCACCCGTAGCCGAGATGATCAAAAACGAGCAGCCGACTTAGTGAAACGGGATTTTAGTGCAGATCAGCCTGACCAGCTATGGGTCGCAGACTTCAGTGTGCCGCAGCAAGCGGCGTAAGAGATGAGGGTATGGCCCCTCGCTATCGGCTTGCAGGAGCAGGTAGCAAACCACCATAAGCGGCTTGGATCAAAAGTCCCGGTCGTGAGCGTTATGGAAAAGG
>NZ_VPCP01000158.1:0-2341 GCF_013418145.1 Acinetobacter sp. YH12201
CCTATTTAAGTGATGTGCTGAAAAGGCTGCCGACGCATAAAGTGACCCAAATAGAAGAATTACTGCCACACCGCTGGAAATCCGACCAAAATTAAAAAATAGGCATGGGATTCAGCGGACGCTTACGATTAAATTTAGCTTTGATCCAATCCATGGGCAAATTCAGCCAGATCGGCCAGTGCCTGTTTGGCTTCATCAAACCACGCATGGAACATCTGAAAATTGTGCCACATGCCGGTATAAAGTTTAAAAGTCACTTGAACATTGGCCTGTTCTGCTTTTTCTTTAAAGCGCTGTGCATCATCTAGCAGAATTTCTTTCGATCCTACTTGTACCAGTGTAGGAGGTAATCCGGTTAAATCTGCAAACAGGGGAGAAATTGAGTGATGTGATTTATCCATCGATTTAGGGACGTAATAATCAATTCCGGTTTCTAAGGTTTCAATGGACAATAAGGCATCGTGTTTCTGGTTATAGCGTAAGGATTCGCTGGTGAGGGTTAAATCTAAAAAGGGTGACAACAGCATCAGACCGCTGACCTGAGGTAGCTGTTCATCACGAATTTTAAGTGCCAAGGCCAAAGCCAGATTGGCACCACAGGAATCCCCAGACAAAATAATATCCTTGGCTTGTATGCCTTGGTCGAGCAAAATATTGTAAACATCAAACAGCGCATCCAGAGCTTCAGGAAAAGGCTGTTCAGGCGCGAGAGGATAATCTACGTGCAGCGCTTGCATTTGAGTCCGTGCCACCATGTCGGATACAAATGCCCGATGGGTATTTAAGGATCCTAAAAAGAATGCACCGCCGTGAATATGTAAAATAAGCTGTGTGGCCTCATTGTGCGGTTTGATTTCTTCAGCACGTAAACCGGCAAGACGGATTGGGCGAATACTGACATTCTTATTCTGCGGAAATAGACGGCACATTTGTTCAATGACAAAGCGTGCTGAATTTGGAGGTAAGTTAAACTGGCTCGGCAGACGGATGGTGGTTTTTAAAAAACTTTCTGTAATTAATTGTTTCCATAACGGATTTATCTTCATGTTTTTTCCATCTTGTTATATCTTTTGGGGGATAACTGGTTGTTTACCAATTCAAGTTACAAGATTACACTAAACGGTCACACGGAAGAATTGCAAATATGTTGTGACTTTTTAATACTAAGGCCGTCTACACTAGACTAGGAAACGAAAAAAAATGAAAAGAATTGCTCTTGCATTAGGATTGCTCGGATTAACAGCTTTGGCAAATGCTGCTGATCCTTTAAATGGAACAGTTTGGAAAACGATTGACGATAAAACAAAACAACCCAAAGCAATCGTAAAATTTACTGAACAAAAAAATGGCACATTGTCTGCGAGTATTCAAAAAGTTTTGACACCAGGCGAAGAACAGGCATGTAAAAAATGTGAAGGTCCATATCATAATAAATCTTTAAAAGGTTTAAAGATTGTTCACGGTCTTAAAAATGTCGGTGGTACAAGTTATGAAGAGGGTACTATCCTTGACCCTTCTTCAGGCAAAACCTACAAACTCAAAGGTGAACTGGCAAATGGCGGTAAAACGCTCGAATTACGCGGTTTTATTGGCGTATCTGTTTTAGGCCGTAACCAAACCTGGATTCGCGCGAACTAAGTCTACCGAGCCAAATGGATTAAACGAAAAAGCCTGAAATTGTCAGGCTTTTTTAATATGGATGGTGCAGGCTGCTTACTTTAATGCCCGATAGGCTTCTTCATCAAAGCCGACGATATAACCAGAAGCAGTTTCAAGCACAGGACGTTTGATTAAGCTGTTATGGCGGGTGAGCGCTTCAATGAGATTTTCTTCACTGCTTAAAGCCGTTTGTTGTTCCGCTTCGCTCAGTTTGCGCCAAGTGGTGCCTTTTTTATTCAGGATGACTTCCTGACCTTTGTTATCCAGCCATATTTTTACCGTTTCAGCAGCAATGCCTTGTTTCTTGTAATCGTGAAACTCATAGGCAAGACCGAGTTGATTAAGCAGGTCAAAGGCTTTTTTCATTGAATTACAGTTTTTGATACCATAAATCTTCAGCATAGGTGAATTATTCCATTTTCTATTCTTCAATAGCGTAACGAAAATCCTTCAGAAGCTCTAGAGTGAATTAAATGATTAAAATTAAAAAATTCAGCTGTCATTAAACTGACATTTAGATTTGTAATTATAAAGCTATAAATAAGAACCATATGATTATTAGATCTCTTGCGAAAGTCATTATTGAAAATTTATCCGGTTTACCAGTGCAGCGATTAAGTTAATGCGTAAACCGAATCTTTTCCGTCTATTTCGATAGCGTTCACTTAATATTCTAAATGTT
>NZ_VPCP01000159.1:0-2315 GCF_013418145.1 Acinetobacter sp. YH12201
CTTTAGATATTTGTTTAAGATGAGATGTAACTCATTGAAATGTGTCATCATATTCGTCGTCAGAAAACAAGTATTATGCCATTATTTCAATGAGTTATCTTTTTTTGTCGTGTACAAAGAAAATTTACAGTATTTCAAATAGAAGCTATAACCTTAAATTCATGTGAGCAAATGCTTACAAAACGAAGTAAAAATCACCCGATACTTATTAACAAAAATTCCAGATCATCTTTCTCCAGGAACAATTGGGAACAGTAAATAAAGAAAATTCCATGCTCAATCAACTTATAATCACATATATTTCTCGTCCCAAACCATCCTTGAAATATTTAAAAAACCAATAAAAAACAGATTTCGAGAAAAATTATTATTTGATGATGCCATTAAAACTTCATTTTATTCTGCTATCTTTTGAGCAGAACAATGCATGACAATTACCCTATTTTATTAATTAAATTTTCAGCCGCTATGGTTGGGGTCAGGAGTATCGAATGAACAGGATCCATAAAATTTCTATCTTTGCAGCAAGTTCAGCTGTTGCTGTCCTGGCTTATGCGGTAAGCACACCATCGAATAAAGCTGCTACAACAGCAGTAAAACAAGATCAAGTACTGACCAACCAACAAGTTTCCACACCCAGCACAACGACAGCAAACTCTTCACCGACCGTATTAGCACCCACATTGACCAGCACGACAACAGCTTCACCCATCAAGAACCAGTATATTGTAGTACTCCAAACGGGTTCAGATCTCCCTGCACAAGCTGCTGCAGCAATAGCAAAACAGCATGGGGGGCAAGTTTTATTTACGTATAATCGGGCGATTCGTGGTTTTGCCGTACGTATTCCAGAACAGGCTACGTCAGCTTTCCTTACGGCTATGCAGAAAAATCCGCAAGTCAGTTATGTAGAAGAAGATACTCTAATGCAGGCCAATACAATCACGCAAAGTAATCCTGTATGGGGTCTGGATCGTATTGACCAGCACAATTTGCCACTAAGCAAATCATTTAGTTATAACAAAACCGGTTCTGCGGTGAATGCCTATATTGTCGATACCGGTATTTTAGCCTCACATCAGGAATTTAACGGTCGTGTACAAACCGGTTATTCTGCAATTGCCGATAACAATGGCACCAATGACTGTAACGGCCACGGTACACATGTAGCTGGCACTGTAGGTGGCAGTACGTATGGAATCGCAAAAAATGTGGGCTTGGTACCTGTACGGGTACTCGATTGTGCAGGCTCAGGTGCTATGAGTGGTGTGATTGCCGGACTGGACTGGATTATTCAAAATGGTCGCAAACCCGCAGTGGTGAATATGTCTCTCGGTGGCAGTGCCTATAGTACCCTCGATACTGCTATAGATAACCTGTTTAATAACGGCTATGTACCAGTGGTTGCTGCAGGCAATGCAAATACCGATGCATGTACCAGCTCTCCTGCTCGCGCAGGCAAAGCCATTACCGTTGCTGCCACAGATTCAACCGATACCCGTGCCAGCTACTCGAACTATGGCAGTTGTGTCGATCTTTTCGCTCCAGGCAGTCAGATTACCTCTGCTTGGATTGGTAGCAATAGCTCGGCAGCAACTGCCAGCGGAACCTCAATGGCTTCGCCACATGTTGCAGGCGTAGTTGCGACACTACTGGAAAATAACAGTACTGCAACACCGCAAAGTATTACTGATCAACTACTCAACCAAAGCACTATAAATCTGATTCAAAATCCGATGGGTAGCCCAAACCGATTGCTCTATAGCTTGGTAGACACACAGACCATCACCCCAGTACCAAGCATTATTGCGCATATCAGCAAAATTAATGCAACAACACTACGTTATCGTAACGGTACATGGCGTGCCAATGTGACCATTTCTGTGGTCGACAGTAATAACCTTGCCGTGCCGAATGCAACAGTAACCGGCGGTTTCTCTGTAGGTGGAAGCAATCTTAACTGCACGACAAACAGCTTGGGACAATGCCAAATCAATAGCGGCACCATCAAAAGTGCAACGCAGGCTACCTTTAACGTCAACAATATTGGTGGCAGTAACCTGACCTATGCAGCCAGCAGTAATTTGGTAAGCTCGATTACTATTTAACCCTAGTTACGGATAAGCTAAATTTCTAACGACATGAATTTTTGGCTTATTCTTCTGACAGAGTTGATAAGCACATAAACATGAAAATATGCCTGCTAGAAAACCGGAAATAGTCCGATGTTTACTGCTTACTAAATGGTATTTTTCTTTCAATAAGCCAATTAACGTTTCAATTTTTTTCGCTGTCTCAAGTGGTATTCATCAGAA
>NZ_VPCP01000160.1:0-2304 GCF_013418145.1 Acinetobacter sp. YH12201
ATCCATGCACGTGTAGCAGTCCTTAATAGATTTACGGAATTAGGTCGACCACTTACCCAAGTTACGCCTTAAATTTGGCTCAATTAGGGGCGCTTTGCATTTCAAATCTTTGTGCAACAAAGCCCATTTGGTTATAAATACACTTCAGGTAATTAACCTGTTTTTTCATAAAAATTATTTAGCAAATGCTATACCAAATAATTTTAATCATTAATTATCAAATATTTATAATTATTTTATTTTAACAAATAGTAAAATAAACAGTTAAATAAATGCACCTTTATTAGCCATCATGGCTCCAAAAAAATGCATGGTTTGAAAAAACCGTCAAATTCAATTTGCCTTATATTCAAGCTGTCTTTAATAAAATGGATAAAAAACCCGTGATTTTAAACAATCACGGTGAGCTAGGAGGATAAGAAATTATCGAGAAATCCGTTGCAAATTTTATTAACAAGCCAGTTTCATTTACTCAAGACGTTACTTGCAAAAAGTGTTTATGCAAAAATTCAAGCATGGTTTTATTCAGTAATTCAGGCTCGGTTTGCGTGGAAGCATGGGCTCCAGTTGCAAGAATACTTAAACATCCATGTCCAAGCCGCTGCTTTAAATCACTCGACTTGTGTACAGGAACCAAAAAGTCATCCTGATTGGCAATCAAATGCAACTGACTGTGTTGCAAGGCCTGTATATGCTGCTCATTAATTTTAAATTGTTGTGCTACCTGAATTCGCTTGAGTACATTTTGCGGCGGCGGAAAATCCGCGAGTTGAATATCCTCCAAAGTCTTTAAATGCTGATGATGTTTTGAAATCCAGCTCGGTGGATATAAAAACAGTCCCTGCGCCCTGACATAAGCATCAGAACCCGCTGACTTTAATAGAAGAGTCCGTGCTTCAAAGCATTTTTGCGTATGTGGGTCGAGTTCGTCCCAGCAATTGATACAGGTCAGGCTGAGCACTCTCAGCTCAGATGAATTGAGCAATAACGCTAGCTCTGCACCAATAAAACTGCCAATTGCATGTCCCACAAAATGAAAATGCCGAATTTTTTCTTGCCTGATAATTTGCAGTAACTGCTGGGCCAGATGGATAATGTTGTAATCATCAGGCAAAATTGCTGAATCCGCATGACAGCCCTCCTGATCATACGTCAAAATATGAAAATATCGCGTGAATGCATCAATTTGAGGGCGCCAGAAACTGCCATGCCCGCCCAAACCGGAAGAAAAAATTAAAAAATCGGCGGCTGAATTTTCTGTGCACAAATGAATTTTATAGTTCATTTTTTACCATTTATTCAAATAATTTAAAAAATAAACAGCAAGTTTTATGCCTGAAAAATCACATCAATTCAGCCTGTCTGATTCTTGGAAACCTTGGCTTGCAAGGCTCATAGAAAAAGTAAAATTTTATGCAAAATAAACAAAAGAATAATTTGGCTCTAAACACTGAATAACAGGATTTACTTTCATACTCAAATCTACAACAAAAATAGATAAACCCAAGAAAACTCAAACACTTAAAATAGATAAACACAAAAATAGATACCAGAAAATAACTTGCTAAAACAAGGATTAAGAATTTAAACACAACTTAATTGGAGGAAAATTTATAGCATTCATAATGCAACACCTGTTTCCCCATACAGCAGTCATTATGAAAAAAATAGCCATCATGGCCCTATCTCTACTTTGCTTGAAAGGTGATGATGAATGGACATACCTACTGAATATCCGCTATTTCAATGCCATTATCTGCCCCGTTATTTAATTGGGTTAATCTTTATTCCTGCTATATTTATTGTTTTAGCGCAGCACTCGCTCAGTAACTTCAATATGATTAAAGATTTCAGTAGCCTGATTCAATACTTATTGCATCAATCCATGCCGGGTTGGTTGATGCTGGCACTCTTCATCATGCTGACATTGATTGCAATCAATATGAAATTGGTCATCACCCGCCAAAGCATATCCATACAAAGTTTTGGCATAAAGTTAAGCAATCTGGTACAGCGCAACAGGCTTTTAAAGACCCAGCTTTATTCCTCTCACAGCTCAAGGTATCGCACATATAAGCCCTTCGCAGCAAAAGCATTCAGCCAAGAACAACAGTGGAAAGTGAGTAGTCTCGGCTTTATTTTAAAACCTGAATTTCGCAAGCAATATAAAATGACACATATTAGACCTCTTGCGAAAGTCAAAACCACCTCAATCTAAGTTTCATGAGATATCAGAACTTAAACCGTTTTTCAGATTCTGAATTTAAACGCTTGGTTGGCGTACCTCGACCAGTTTTTACCGAA